>CAMPIK010000134.1 GCA_946886325.1 uncultured Shinella sp. | reverse complement strand
GCCTCTACCGGCTCGCCCTCCCCCGCGACCAGTCCGAAGGGGCCGGCCAGCGTTGACAGCGTCAGCAGGTCGAGGCGGGCTTCTGCCACCGTCGCGGCATAGGCGAGCGTCCAGGCGGCGCCGAAGAGGGCGTTGTGGCGCGGATCGCGATTGGCCATGGCGATGCGCTTGTCCGAGGGATTGTCCTTTGTTGCGCTGCCATAGGGGTTCTGGCGCATGGCGATGGTCGAGGGGCCGATGCGATAGGGCTTGTCGCCGTAGATGGCGCGGGCCGAGCGAACGACGTCCGACAGCGCCTCGAAGGTCTGCATGACGGAGAGATCGTCGGCCGCATGCACGATGGGATTGGTGCAATGGGTGACGTAGTCGAGCGGGCCTGACGGCACGCGCTTGCGGTTCAGTTCGGTGAAATAGCTGAACATGCCGCCGCCGAGCGGCAGGCCGGGAAACGCCTTTCGCGCCGCGGCGTAGACGTCTTCCAGCGGCGGGCAATCCGGCCATGTGCTGCCGGGTGGCGTCGATTGCCGGTCGACCGAGGGCGAGACGGCGATGTCGGCAAGCACGAGGCCGCTCTCGCGCACCTGGCCGGCGATGGCGGCCATCTCGGCATCGAGGTCGGCCTTGCAGGGCACGAAACATTCCAGCGTCACGGGCAGGCCGGAGGCGGCGGCGATCTCCGCGAAGCCTGCGAGTTCCCTCACGCCATGGCCGGCGACCGGATCGAAATGGGCGACGAGGCGAACCGCACCCATGTCCCGCAGAAGACCGGCATGGCGCCGCTCTTCGTCGATGCAATCCGGCCTCAGTCCGACGCCGATGGCAGGCATCTGGCCGATCGCCTGACCGAGCGAAAGCCGGGCGGCCTCCGGCGCTTTCGCGACCGCAGGCACGGCAAGGCCGGCCTTGAGCGTCAGTCGGACCGACTGGCGCACCGTCTCGCCGGCCTTCAACCTGTAAGGCCAGGGCAGTGCCAGCGGCCGCACATAGGTCTTGTAGGAGCCATCCGTCCAGTTGCGCTGGTCCTCCATCTCGAAGACGTCGCCCGCCATGCGGCATTCGGCGACGAGACCGGGCGCCGGCGCGTGCGTCAGCGCGGCGATGTCCATGAAGGGCTGCCAGGGCTCGATCCGGTCGGGGAAGACAGCCTCCTCGACGGAACCGTCGCTGTGTTCGACCGTCACCGGCCGGCCGGCCACACCGACGATCGGGTGCAGGATCGCAAAGCCGGTGCGCGCCGTCTCGAAATCGCGGTCGGGCGTGAACTCGGCCTCGAAATTCAGCCGGCCGGGCGTGCCGGTGATCGAGGCGTGGCAGGTGAGCACGGCACCATCTGGCGCCGCGAAGCTGGCGCGGTAGGTGACGGCAAAACTCTGGCCGGTCTGCGTCACCGCGAGATCGGAGATCACCGCCTCGCAGGTCCCCCAGTCGCGGTCGCGCACGAGGAAGGAGACGGCGCGCAGCACCTCTACGTCGCGGAAACGGATGGTGCGCAGGTTGCCGGCGATCAGGTCCGCGGAGAGATAGCCGGCCTCGAGCCGCAGCGCCTCCGGCTCGCGTTCGTCCGTGCCATAGAGCAGGAACCCGGCCGGGGCGCTCATCCGAGCACCTCCGAGAGGGCCACGGTGCGGCCCTCGGCGGCGCTCAGATAGGCGGCCTCGACCAGCGCGAAGGTCTTCAGGTTGTCGGCGCCCGATGTATCCGGTTCGCGGCCCGCCTTCAGGCAGTCGGTCCAGTGCTGCTGGATGAGCGCCACGCTCTCCTGGATATTGTGCCACGGCTGCGACGCCCAGGGCAGGAGCGGCGGGCTGACATCGCTCGTCTCCGTTCCATCAGGCGAATGCACCGTCAGGCGATAGCTCTGCGACAGGCGCAGCGTGCCGCGGCTGCCGTCCACCTCCAGCAGAGTCTCCGGGAAGGGCTCCACCGGCAGCTTCGTCGCATAGCTGCAATCGACGACGGAGGTGACGCCACGGGCATGGTCGAGCAGCATGGTCGCGACATCCTCGCCGGCAATGTCGGGGTTGACCCGTTTCGTGCGCGCGGTGATCGCCGTGGCATCACCGAAGAGGAAGCGGGCGATGTCGAGCGCATGGATGCCGAGATCCTCGATGATGAAGCGCTTGCCGGTTGCCAGATAGGGCTGGCCAGAGAAGACATCGTAGCCGGAACGGAAGCTGACACGCCCCCAGAAGACCTCGCCGATCGCGCCGCTGTCGAGCGCGGCCTTCGCCGCCAGCATCGGCGATTGCCAGCGGAAATTCTCGTGGATCATCAGCGGCACGCCGGCCGCCTCGCAGGCGGCGACCATGGCCTTTGCGTCCTCCATCGTCGGCGCGAAGGGCTTCTGGCAGATGACCGGCATTCTGTGGGAGGCGGCAAGCTCGACGAGCGCGCGGTGGCTGCTAACCGTCGTCGCGATATCGACAAAATCGAAGCCGCCTTCGGCGAACATCTTCACCGCATCTTCATAGCGCCGCTCGATGTCGAACTGGTCGCCGACAAGCTTCAGCCGTTCGGGATCGCGGTCGCAGATCGCCACGATCTCCGCGCCCTCGGCATCCCGCCAGCCATGCATCTGGTTGACGGCGAAGAAGCCGCAGCCGATCAGTGCGCCCTTGAGGTTCGTCATGGTGTCTCCCGTCATAGGTTCTTGGGAAGCCCTCAGCTCCTCTCTAAAAGAGGATCGATCAATAGGCATACAATTGAGAAGGGCGCTTACGTGTTGGCTTTACGCATAGCCATAAGGAAGTATGCGACCAATGCCGGCATAACGCCCGCCAACAAGAACAATTCAAGTGCCTCTAAATAATAACCCCTGTTCGTGCACATATACTCAAAGACGTCACTCAGACTGTCACCGGACGACGAAACGGAAGCATTCAGCTTTTTCATATCATCATGCTCTGTCCACAGTTCTGAATAATTTTCACGCATCGGAGCCAACCGCCCCCCCAAGCAATAAAGAACATCCACATCAGTGGCATAATAAGACACAAAAGCCGCAATATTCTTCGACTCATCTATTGGAAATCCCTCAGTGACCCGACAGAGGTAGCGCCGTTCGACTTTTTTGAGAATTCGTCGGCAGTGCAATTACCAACATTATTCGTAAGTACTCGCCACATGCAGCATGGTGGCTGCGTGTTCCCATGGATTGTCTGGAAAAGATTCATGCCAGTCCTCAGTCCATGCCTGCATAGCTTCCAGGAAGCTCATAAGGTCCGTATTCTCCCAATTTTCAGAGAGCAAAGGATCGGAAAGTTCCGACCTGAACTGCTGCAGGAATTCGATAAACGTATCTCGGTCGCAAACTTTAGAAGGTTCCATAGCGGCAAAATCGCAGAGTAGTCGTGGGACGGCAACAAGTCCGTTCGATTGAAGCCGAGACCCTCACCCCTTCTTCGCCAGTTGCATCAGCGTCACCTGCTGCTGCAAGCGCCGCTGTGCCTGGTCCACCACCACGGCGACGATGATGACGACGCCCTTGATGACCATCTGCCAGAAGGAGGAGACGCCCATCATGACGAGGCCGTCCGACAGGATGCCGATGACGAAGGCGCCGATGATCGTGCCGCCGATCGTGCCGCGCCCGCCGGACATCGAGGTGCCGCCGAGCACCGCCGCGGCGATGGCGTTGAGCTCGAAGGAATTGCCCGTCGCCGGATGCGAGGCCATCAGTTCGGACGAGATGATGAGGCCGACGATCGCCGCGCAGAAGCCGGAGAACATGTAGACGAACATCTTCACCCGGTCGACCTTGATGCCCGACATGCGCGCCGCCCGCTCGTTGCCGCCGACGGCGAAGATGTGGCGGCCGATCGGCGTGTACCGCGCGATATAGGCGGCGGCGAGCGCCACCACGACGAGCAGCCAGACCGAAAAGGGCAGGCCGAAGATCGTGCCGGAACCGAGGAAGGAAAAGCCGGTATTGCCGAGCTCTTCCTTGCCCGCGAGGTTCGGGAAGGTCTGGCCGCCGGACGAAAGCAGCGCGAAGCCGCGCGCTACATAAAGCGTGCCGAGCGTCGCGATGAAGGGCGCGACGTTGAGCTTGGTGATCAAGAGCCCGTTGACCGCGCCGATGACGACGCCGACGGCAAGCGTGATCAGCGCCACCTCGACGATGTTGAAATACAGGGTGTAGCCGACCTGCAGGTCGATGCCGTGCAGGATCAGGCTGCCCGAGACCATGCCGCAGAGCCCGACGATGGAGCCGACCGACAGGTCGATGCCGCCGGTGATGATGACGAAGGTCATGCCCATGGCGAGGAAGGCGTTGAGCGCCACATGCTTCGACATCAGGATGAGGTTCGCCGTCGACAGGAAGTTCGGCGCGAAGATCGAGAAGAAGATGATCACCGCGAAGAGCGCGATGAAGGTCCTGAGCTTCATCAGCGTCAGGAGGGCGGAGCCCGTCGAGGCGTCAGGCGCCGTGTTGGTGGTGCTTGCCGTGGTCATCAGGCATGTTCCCTTGTCTTGTCCGTGGCAGAGCCTGCGGCCGTCTTGTGTCCTTCGGCAGAGGCCCGGACGATCATCTCCTCGGTCGCATCCTTGCGATCGACCACCGTCACCAGCCGGCCGTTGCTCATCACGGCGATGCGGTCGGAGAGCGCCATGACCTCCTCGAGGTCGGAGGTGGAAAAGAGGATGGCGAGCCCCTCGCCCGCGAGCTTGCGCATCGTGCGGAAGACGTCCGCCTTGGCGCCGACGTCGATGCCGCGGCTCGGCTCGTCCATCAGCAGGACCTTCGGACCGGTCATCAGCGCCTTGCCGATGACCACCTTCTGCTGGTTGCCGCCCGAAAGCGACGTGACCTCGAAATCCGGGTTCGGCGCCTTGATGGCGAGGTTGCGGATTGCCTCCTTGATCGACGACTGCTCGCGCTCGCCGCGGATATGGAAGCCGAAGCGCGTGAAGCGTTCGAGGCTGGCAAGCGTCAGATTGCTCGCAATAGAGAGAACCTGCACCAGCCCCTCGCGCTGGCGATCCTCGGGGATGAGGGCAAGGCCACGGCGGATACGGCCGCTGGTGTCGCTCTCCCGCACTTCCTCGCCGGCGACGAAGATCCTGCCTGTCGCCGCATGCGGATGGCAGCCCATGACGCATTCGAAGAACTCGCTGCGCCCGGCGCCCATCAGGCCGTAGATGCCGAGCACCTCGCCGGCGCCGACCGAAATCGAAACGTGATCGACGGCATAGCCACCGGTCCGGCGCGGCAGGCAGATGTCCTCCGCACGAAAGGCCTCGGCGCCGATCCTGTGATCAACCGACTTGGAGAAATCCTTGGCGTCGGAACCGATCATCGAGCGCACGATCCATTGCGTGTCGATGTCCTTGACCTCCGCCTGCCCGGTGATCTGGCCGTCGCGAAGCACGGTGATGTGGTCGCCGATCCGCATCAGCTCCTCGAGCCGGTGCGAGATGTAGACGATCGCCACCCCTTGCGCCTTCAGCTCATTGATGACGCGGAACAGCGTATCGACTTCGGCCGCCGACAGCGCCGAGGTCGGCTCGTCCATGATGAGGATGCGCGCGTCAAGCGAGATCGCCTTGGCGATCTCGACGAGCTGCTGCTGGCCGATCGGCAGGTCTTCGACCAGCTGATCCGCCGTGAAATCCGCATCGAGCTTGGCGAGAAAGCCGTTCGCCTTCTCGACCTGCGCCTGATGATCGATGCCGCGCACATCGCGGGTGATCTCGCGGGTGGCGAAGATGTTTTCGGCGACCGAGAGATTGCCGAAGAGGTTCAACTCCTGGAAGATCATGGCGATGCCGCGCGCCTGCGCGTCGGCGGGCGAGGAAAAGCTCACCTCCTCGCCGTCGAGCAGAATGCGGCCGAGCGACGGCTTCTCGACGCCGGCGATGATGCGCATCAGCGTCGACTTGCCCGCGCCGTTTTCGCCAACGAGCACATTGACCGCGCCGCGCCGGAGCGAGAGGTTCGCCTTCCGGACGGCGACGATGCCGGAATAGACCTTGGTCACGTCCTCCAGATGCAGGATGCAATCATCGGCGGGTGTCGTTTCGGCCGCACTCATGAACCGGCCCCGATGGTGATGCGTGCCGGCGTCACCAGCGGCAGGCCGCCGCCTGATGGCATCGGATAGGCGCCGGTGACGCTGACCGTCTTGCCGACGAGAGCGTCGCGCGGGATAGGCTGAAGCAGGCTCTGGTCGACATGCTGGTTCAGCGCCTTGCCGAACTGCGCCCATTCGATCTGGTTCTTGAATTCGTTGAAATTGACAAAATCGAAGCTGTCGCGCAGCGCCGTGCCGCGGATCGCCGGGCCGATCTGCACCTTCGCATCCGCCTTGCCGTCGGCGTTCACGTCCACGTCGATGGTCGCGGCACGTGATTCCGTTTCGGCGGCGACGATGGTGCCGTCGATCTTCACGGCAAAGGTCCAGGGGGAATTGGCCTGCTTGTTCGGATTGCCGTATTTCTCACCGGCGGCCTTGGCGTCCGATGCGGCGGCTTCGACGACCTCCGTCAGCGGCGCGGCCTTGCCGTCGAGATAGGGCAGCGCCTGCGCG
>CAMPIK010000133.1 GCA_946886325.1 uncultured Shinella sp. | reverse complement strand
GGCTTCAAGGTCTGGAAGACGCGCTTCGGCACGATCGGCTGCGGCATCTGCTGGGACCAGTGGTTTCCGGAAGCGGCCCGCAGCATGGCGCTGATGGGCGCCGAAATCCTGTTCTACCCGACCGCCATCGGCTCCGAACCGCACGATCCGACGATCGACAGCGCCGCCCACTGGCAGCGCGCCATGCAGGGCCATGCGGCCTCCAACATGGTGCCGGTCGTTGCCTCCAACCGCATCGGCACGGAGGAAGGCCGCAACGGCACGTCCATGACCTTCTACGGCTCCTCCTTCATCGCCGACCAGACCGGCGAGAAGCTCGCCGAAGCCGACCGCACCGGCGAGACCGTGCTCACCGCCACCTTCGACCTCGACGCCATCGAGCGCCAGCGCTGGGGCTGGGGCCTCTTCCGCGACCGCCGGCCGGAGCTTTACGGGGCTGTGGCGACGTTGGACGGAGCGGTCTGAGGATCGCTTTGCCTATGCGTTTGAGCCGATGTTCAACGGATTTTCTTTTTGTTGAACATCGGCTATGCTCAACAAAAGATATTTTCGTTGAGCACGGGAATGATCACGCATCACTCGCCCATCGCCCATTCGGCCTATCATGATCTGCTCGGATCGCTGCGCGACGAAATCGTCGCCGACATCCGCGGCACGCCGACGCGTGTCGAGCGGAATGGCCGTGTCTACTGGTACGACACCTACCGCGTCGGCTCGGATGTGAAGAAGACCTATATCGGGGAAGACAGCGAGGCCTTGCGGGCGCGAATGCAGCGCTTCGAGGCCTTGCGCGAAGAGCGCGAAGACCGGCGGAAGAACCGGTCGCGCCTGATCCGCCTGCTGCGCGCCGAAGGGTTCCTCGGCGTCGATGCCGCGACCGGCGCCCTCCTGAACGCGCTGGCCTCGGCCGGCGTCTTCCGGCTGGGCGGGACCATCATCGGCACGCAAGCCTTCCGGTTCTACGAGGGCGAACTCGGCGTGCGCCTATCCTTCGACCAGACCGCACAGACCCGCGACATCGACATTGCCAGCTTCGAGCGTCTCTCGATCGCGCTTGATGACACCGTCTCCGCGCCGCTCGGCAATGTCCTCAAGGATTTCGCCTTCGATCCCGCCCCATCGCTTGATGCCGGCAAGACTTGGCGCTGGCGGCAGACGCGCAACGAGACGTTCGTCGAGTTCCTGACGCCCTCCTTCAGCGAGGCGGAGGATCTGCGCGCCCTGCCGGCGCTCGGCGTCCATGCCCAATCGCTGCACTACCTGAACTATCTGCTTTCCGAACCCATCCTCGCGGCGGCGACCTATCGCGACGGCGTGCTCGTCCAGGTCCCCCGCCCCGAGCGCTTCGCCATTCACAAGCTGATCGTCGCCGACCGCCGCCTCGAGGGCACGGACAGCCTCAAGGCAATCAAGGACCGGCGCCAGGCCGAATTCCTAATCGAGGTTCTCGCCGCCGACCGGCCGGGCGACCTGCAGGATGCGCTCGAAGACGCGCTTTCGCGCGGAAAGCGCTGGCGCGACCGCATCGCGGCATCGGTGAAGAGGATACCGTCCGTCCAAGGTCTTCTCGGGCCGTCGCTTTGAGGCGGGGCGGCGTGCCCACGCGTCGGAGAGCCGGCGGCCGGAGTTTTACGGTGCGGTTGCGACGATGGATAGGTCAACATGGCACGAACCGGCATCGCTCATGCAATTGCTTCTTCCAGCGACACGCATCTGGGCGCGAGCGCCCTGCCCTGTCGCCAGACGGCGCGCAACAGCCGCGCGTCTGCCGTCACAAAACGATAGTCGCGGGCAAGAGCGAGGCTGAGGTAGAAACAATCGTAGGCCGGATGCTGCATCTGGAGAGAAAGCGCCAGGGCGGTCTTCGCCAGGCTATCCATGGCGACTATCTCGATCTGACTTGAGATCAATGCCTCAATGCTGGCGGTTGCGAGCGCTTCCGTCGCCTGTCCGTGCTGGACCTTCTTCCAGAGAATATTGGCACATTCCGCCAGGATCAGATCCGGCGCGGCGAAATGATAGCGCTCCCGCAATTGAAGCGCCTGTTCTGTTCCTTCTTCGGTAATGACCCACTTGATCGCCACATTGGCGTCGATGACGACCGTTTCGATCAACGTTCATCCCGCGATTCGCGCAGCAGGACCTCCGACGGCGTCTGGAAGGTTCCCGCCGTCAGCTTGCGCAACTCCGCCGCCATTTCGTCGAAGCTGCGCTTGCCCTCGTTTTCCAGCGCCTGCCGCAGAATTTCCCGGTGCTCGGCTTCGGCGGAGCGGCCATGGCGGGCCGCGCGCATCTTCAGCTTGCGGATCAGCTCCTCGTCGAGATTGCGGACATGCAGACTGGTGGCCATCGTCGTGCTCCTGCTATCATTGCCAGCAATGATAGCACTTTTGACGCCCGATGCGCAATTCCGGCGGCTTCAGACCTGCCGTGCCAGATCCGTCAGATAGGTATTCTCCGCCCTTGATGTCGCGAAGTCGTCCACGTTGATCTCGGCGATCAGCAGCGCCTCGCTATCCGCCGGCGCGTCGGCGAGCAGGCGTCCGTCCGGCGCCGCGATGCGCGAGAGGCCGGCGTAAGTGAACCGGGCGTCCGCGCCGCAGTGGTTGACATAGGCGACGAAGACCTGGTTCTCGAAGGCGCGCACCTGGATCATGCGCTCGGCGATGAAATCGCCGGACCAGCCCTTGGGCAGCGCCGTCGGCACCACGACGAGGTCGGCGCCGTCCTGCGCGAGGCGGCGCACGTTTTCCGGAAATTCGACGTCGTAGCAGATCAGCATGCCGAGCTTCAGCCCGCCGATCGTCACCATGATCGAGGTCGGCCGCTCCGGCGCAAACCACTGGCGCTCGTAGTCGCCGTAAAGATGCGACTTGCGATAGACCGCGTTGGTGCCGATGCCGTCGGTGAAAAGCGCGCTGTTGTAGGTGGCGGGGCCGTCCTGTTCCGCAAAGCCGGCGATGATCGCCAGTTCGTTCTCCCGCGCGATGGCCGACAGCCGGTCGAGGATCCAGCCGCTGGCGGGCGACGTCAGCGCCGGAAAGGCCTCGCCGGCGCCGTAGCCCGTCACCGCGAGTTCAGGTGCGACAAGCAGCTTGGCGCCCTCAGCGGCGGCGTCCTTCGCTGCCGCCTCGATCCGCGCGATATTCGCCTCGACATCGCCGGATGCCGCCTGCATCTGAAGTGCCGCGATCTTCATGAATTTGCTCCTAATCCCGGTTCGACATCGCGCCGAGCAGTTTCGGCAGGTCGCCGAAGCGGGCGACGAGGCTGAAGATTACGGCGGCAATCGCAACGAAGAGGATCGTCACGGACGCCATGGTCGGCGTGTAGCCGTAGCGCAGCGCGTTGAAGATCTTGATCGGCAGCGTTTCCATGGTGAAGCCGACGGTCATGTAGGCAACGATATATTCGTTGAGCGACAGCACGAAGGCGAAGGCATAGCCGGATACGAGATAGGGCAGGATCAGCGGCAGGACAACGGTGCGGAAGATCGTCCGGTCGTCGGCGCCCATGGTGGCCGCGGCCTCGACCAGCGAACGGTCGATCGAGGAGAAACCGAGCGACAGCGTCACCAGCGGCAGCGTCACGAAGAAGATCGCGTGGCTGATGACGGCGGTAAAGGGCTGGCCGTAGAAGCCGGTCGTCGCCCAGAAGGTCAGCAGGCCGAGCGCCGTGATGACGGGCGGCAGCGTGAAGGGCGCGACGCCCAGAAGCTGGAAGATGTTCGCCCAGGGCGCAAGGCGCCGCCAGAGGAACCAGGCGAGCGGCAGCGCGATGGCAAGTGCCAGCGCCGCCGAAAGCGCCGCCAGCGTCACCGAGGCGAAAAGGGCGTTCCGCCATTCCGGATTGCCGAAAATCTCGCCGTACCAGGAAAGCGAAAAACCTTCCGGCGGAAAGGCCAGCGTCTGCTTCTCGTTGACCGAGACGCCGGCGACGACGATCAGCGGCAATGCCAGAAACAGGCCGAAGAGGCCGAAATAGACCTTCTGCAGGAGCGCGTTCATGCGGTCTCTCCCTTGCGGCTGGCATAGACGGTGAGTGCCACGAAACCGAGCGTGACGAGCACGAGGAAGACGGCCATGGCGGCGCCGAAGGGCATGTTCGACTGGTAGATCGCCTGGTCGGTGATCAGCACCGAGAGCGTCCAGTGCTGCGGCCGGCCGAGGATCTGCGGCAGCAGGTAGGAGCCGAGCGCGAAGATGAAGACCATGATCAGCGTCGCGACGATGGTGTTCCGGAGCGCCGGCACGACGACGGTGAAGAAGGCCTTGACCGGCGAGGCGCCGAGCGTGCGCGCGGCCTCCGTCAGTGTCGGATCGAGCCGGACGAGCGCCGGATAGAGCACCAGCACCGTATAGGGCAGCGCCTGATAGACCATCGCCGTCAGCACGGCGCCGAAGCTCGGGTTGAGCGCCACCGGCGCCTCCATCAGGCCGATCGCGACGAAGAGGTTGGTGATGCCGGCGGTGCGCGAAAAGAGCGTCGACCAGGCAAAGCCGATGATGACTTCCGACAGCGACAGGACGGAGAGCAGCGCCACCAGCCACAGAACCTGCGTGTTTCGCCGGGCACGCGACAGGAGATAGGTGAAGGGCAGTGCCAGCACGACGCAGCAGATGGCCACGGCGACCGCCAGGAACAGCGAGAAGCCGAGCACCTTGCCGAAGAACAGGCTGAGGAACCGGGCATAGTTGTCGAAGACGAAATCGGGTGTGTAGAAACCCGCCTGATCGCGCTGGAAGAAGGAGACCGCGATCATCGTCGCAAAGGGCACGACGAAGAAGACGATCAGCATGCCGGCCGGAAAGACCAGCGGGCCGTAGTCGGCAAGTCTCTGCGGCGGTTCCCGTCTCATGACTTCAGCACCACGCAGCTTTCCGGCGTGAGCTTGACGCCGACCGATTGCCCGACCGTCACATCCGGCCGCGCATTCGGCATCGAGACCGCGACGATCTGTTTGCCGCCGGCCTCGACGAAGGTTTCCACCGTGCCGCCGAGATCGCGCACGAAGGTCACGGTTCCGGTGATCGCGCCGTTGCCCGGCGCCGTCAGGTGCACGTCCTCGGGCCTGATGGAGACGATGCCCTTGCTGGCGCCATCGGGTGCTGAAAGCCCCGCGACCGGTGTACCGAGCACGGAAATGCCGTTGCCGTCTGCTGTAAAATCCAGAAGGTTGGTCATGCCGATGAAGTCGGCGACGAAGGTGTCGGCCGGGCGGCGGTAGATTTCGACCGGCGCTGCCGCCTGCCGGATCTCGCCGCCGTTCATCACGACGACGGTGTCGGCCATGGTCATCGCCTCGCGCTGGTCGTGTGTGACGACGATGGTGGTGATGCCGAGCCGCTGCTGGAGCTGGCGCAGTTCCACCTGCATCGCCTCGCGCAGCTTCGCATCGAGCGCCGACAGCGGTTCGTCGAGCAGGAAGAGTTTCGGCGAGATCGCGAGCGCCCGGGCGATCGCCACGCGCTGGCGCTGGCCGCCGGAGAGTTTCGCCACCGGCCGGTCCGCATAGCCGGTGAGATGGATCATCGCCAGAAGCTCGTCGACGCGCTTCTTCTGGTCCTCCTTGCCGATGCCGCGGATGCGCAGCGAATAGGCGATGTTCTCGCCGACCGTCAGGTGGGGAAAGAGCGCCAGCGACTGGAACACCATGCCGAGATCGCGCTTGTGCGTCGGCACATGGGTGATATCAGCCCCGTCGAGCCGGATCGCGCCGCCGGTCGGCAGGTCGAGCCCGGCCACCATGCGCATCAGCGTGGTCTTGCCGCAGCCGGACGGGCCGAGCAGGCAGACGAAGGTTCCATGCGGGACCGTCAGGTCGACATTCTTCACGGCGGTGAAGGTGCCGAACTGCTTGGTGACGTTCTGCAATGCCAATCCGGACATGTGCGTTCTATCCAATCCGTTTCAAATGGGCCGTTTCAAATAGGCGCCCGACAGGGTACGTTCAGCGCCTCGAAATCGCGCAGGTTGTTGGTCACGACGGTCAGTCCGTGCGCTTCGGCTGTGGCGGCGATCAGAACATCGGCAAAGCCCGGCATCCTGCCGCCCGCCAGCGCCCTGCCCTCGATCACGCCGGCGACGAGCGCCGTCTGCGTATCCACCGCCAGCAGCGCATGCTCGTATTCCAGACAGAGCGCCCGTATCCAGGCCTTGATCCGCTCTGCCTTCTGCCGGTTTCCGCCCTGTCGCTCGGCAAGCTTCGTGGCGCCCTTCTCCAGTTCCTGGATCGTCACGACCGAGAGGAAAACCTCTCCCGCTGCGTTTCGCTCGTCGACCCAATCGCTGAACGCCTGCGTCGCACGTCCGTCGAAGAACAGCGACACGGCACTCGTGTCCAGCAGGTAGCCGCTCAAAACGCGATGTCCCTGCCGGGCGTCCGGTTGCGTTCGATCTCGAGATCGGCGGCCGGAAAGTCCTGCAACAGGCGAACCAGACTGCGCGTCGGCCTGCGCATTGCCTTCCTTGCGACCTCTGCCGCTTCGATCGGCACAAGCGCGGCGACCGGCTTGCCATGGCGGGTGATCGTCACGAACTCGCCCTTCACCGCATCGTCCACGAG
>CAMPIK010000132.1 GCA_946886325.1 uncultured Shinella sp. | reverse complement strand
GTCGGCAAGCAGGACCCCGGCAAGGTGCGCGACGCCTTCCGGACCTATGTGCGGTCGAAGATTCCGGCCGACTGCTCTGTCAGCTTCCATGCCCATGGCGGCTCGCCGGCGATCCAGTTGCCCTATGATTCCCTGCTTTTGGCAAAGGCCAAGGACGCGCTTTCCGACGAATGGCCGAAGCCGGCCGTGATGATCGGCATGGGCGGCTCGATCCCGATCGTCGGCGATTTCCAGCGCATGCTCGGCATGGAATCGCTGCTTGTCGGCTTCGGGCTTTCCGACGACCGCATCCATTCGCCGAACGAGAAATACGAGTTGCGCTCGTTCGAAAAGGGCATCCGCTCGTGGATCCGAATCCTGTCGGCGCTGGCCGCAAAGTAGCCGCCATCTTCAACCAAAGTTGACCCCTCGCCGCGTCACATTAACTGGTATGAATGAAACACCGCGCTAGACTGGCGCGATGCGCAACACTTCAGTGCCCGAAAGGAACAGAGCGCCCGCGATGCGAACCGTCCGACTGCCTCAGCCACGCCTCACCACCGACGGCAATCTGCGAACCGCAAGGGCGCAAGACCGGCCGCAACGGGGCGGAGACGTGGTCGGCACGCAATGAAGTTGTTCAAGCGTCTCTTCTGGCCCATCATCGGCACCGCGGCGATCGTCTTCTCGATCTGGCTTCTCTATCACGAGCTGCGGGGCCTCTCGCTCGGCGAGTTCAAGGCAAGTCTCTTCGCCATTCCGTTGACGGGCTGGATCCTGGCAGGCCTTGCGACACTGGTCGCCTATGCGGCGCTGGCGGCCTACGACCATCTGGCGCTCGAACATCTCGGCCACCGGATTTCGATCTGGTTCATCACGCTGACCTCCTTCACGACCTACGCGCTGTCGCACAATATCGGCGCATCGGTCTTTTCCGGCGCCGTCGTGCGCTATCGGGCCTATTCGTCGAAGGGGCTGACGGCTTCGGAAGTCGGCGTGCTCGTGGCCTTCTGTTCCTTCACCTTCGTGCTCGGGACGGCGATGCTGTTCGGCATCGTGCTCTTGGTCGAGCCCGAGATCATCGAGCGGTTCGGCGATTTCCTGCCCATCGAGGCATCGCTGACCGTCGGCGCCCTCATCCTGATCTTGATCGGGATGTATGTGCTTGGCAGCCTGATCGGCTTTCGCCCCGTCAGGACCCGCCTTCTGCGGCTCGAATATCCGAAACCGTCGCTTGCCCTTCGCCAGCTGGTGATCGCGCCGACGGAACTGCTGGCGGCCGCCGCCATCATCTATTTCGCCCTGCCGGAGGCCGGAAATCCCGGTTATCTCGTGGTTCTCGGCATTTTCCTGGCATCCTTCTCGGCGGCGCTGATATCTCATGCGCCAGGCGGGATCGGCGTGCTCGAGCTCGTCTTCGTCGCCGGCCTTCCCGAGGTCGATCCTGCCGCCGTTCTGGCCGCGCTGGTGGTCTTCAGGTTGCTTTACCTGCTGATCCCCTTCGTGCTCGGGCTGATCGTGATCCTGATCTTCGAGCGCTCCCGCTTCTCGACGTCAGAGGAATACTGAGGCGCCGGGCAGGCGGGCCGAACGGTTCATCTTCCGTTCAGCAGAATTATTTCATGATGATACGCGTCATAACAAACGTGAAGCACGATACATAACTCTTTGGGAGTACTTCGATGAGGAAGTTCGTCAATGGCTGCATGGCAGCCGCAATGGCCGCTGCGGTCTTCGCGACGGGCCTCATGCCCGCGCCGGCCACAGCCATGCCCCGTGCCGGCATCTCCGCCAGCACGGATGTCGAAACCGTCCAGTACCGCCGCCGCGGCTGGCACGGCGGTCATCGCGGCTACCGCGGTTTCCGCCCGGGCTATCGCCGTCATTCGGACGGCTACTGGTATCCGCTCGCAGCCTTCGGCGCCGGCGTGATCATCGGCGGTGCGATCGCCAGCCAGCCGCGCGTCGTCTATGACGGCGACATCAATCCGCGCCACTACGACTGGTGCGCCTCGCGCTACCGTTCGTATCGCGCCTACGACAACACGTTCAATCCCGGCTACGGTTCGCCGCGCCGCCAGTGCCTGTCGCCCTACTATTGATCGGCAGCAGTTGAACCAGAACAAGAATGGCGGCCGAAGGGCCGCCATTCTTGTTTCGGGCAATCTGAATTCCTGCTTATTCGGTCTCGGCTTCGTCCTTCTTGACGATCCGGTCGGTCTTTTCTGCCGGCGTGGCCATTTCGGTCATGATGCTGGCCGTCGTCATTTCCGTATCGACGGACGCCGTTACCTTGGGATGTCCCGCACATTCGGCCAGTGCGGCGGATGCCGACAGGCCCAGCACGGCTGCGATAACGAGAACGGTCTTCATGGCTGTCTCCTTCGCTTTGCTGATGCAACGAAAGGTTAACGCGGGGCGGAAGCTGCACCAAATCACGTTTTGGTGCAGCCGCGGGCGCGGCCTCTCCATTTGTCCCGATGTCTTTAAGGGCTGCTTAACCCCCCCTTAAATCGCCGCATTTAAAGTTCACCCGACGCGAACCGCAGAAGGCGCACTTCCCCTGGCATGGCAGGCAACAGAAAATCCGACCGAATCGAACCGTCTTTCGACGGACCTCGCCACCGCGACGACGATGAGCTGCGCATCGGCGCGGACGATCGCGTCGTGGCGGGTGCCGACATGACGGCGAAGAAACGAAAGACGACGGCGAAGAAACCGTCGAAGAGCCCGCGCCGTCCGTCGCGCCGCAAGTCCGGCTCCGGAATTCTGGGCTTCTTCAAGTCGGCCGCCTATTGGTGCCTCGTTCTCGGCCTCTGGGGCGGAATGGGCATCGGTGCCCTCGTGCTTTATTACGGCGCCCGCATGCCGAGCGCCACGAGCTGGTCGGTTCCCGACCGGCCGCCAAACGTGAAGATCCTCGCGTCGAACGGCGAGGACTATGCCAACCGCGGCACGACCGGCGGCGAGGCGCTCTCGCTCGAAACCATGTCGCCCTATATCCCGCAGGCCGTCATCGCCATCGAGGACCGGCGCTTCTATTCGCATTTCGGCGTCGATCCGCTCGGCCTGGCGCGGGCCATGTTCATGAACGTGACGACCGGGCGCATGGTGCAGGGCGGCTCGACGCTCACCCAGCAGCTTGCGAAGAACCTGTTTCTCTCGCCGGAGCGTACGATCGAGCGCAAGGTGCAGGAGGTGCTGCTCGCCTTCTGGCTGGAGCACAAGTTCTCCAAGGACCAGATCCTTGCCATGTACCTGAACCGGGTGTTCTTCGGCTCGAATGCCTATGGCGTCGAGGCGGCCTCTAGGCGCTATTTCAACAAGTCGGCACGGGACGTGACGCTCGCCGAAGCCGCGACGCTCGCCGGCCTGCTCAAGGCGCCGTCGCGCCTCTCGCCGGCCCGCGATCCGAAGGCCGCGGAAGAGCGTGCACAGGTCGTGCTCGGCGCCATGGCCGAGGAAGGTTTCGTCTCCGAGCGTGAAATCAAGACAGCGATGTCGCAGACCCCGGCGCGGGCCAAGAGCTACTGGTCGGGCGCGGAGCATTATGCCGCCGACCTGGTCATGGACCAGCTTCCCGGCATGGTCGGCGACATCAAGGAAGACCTGATCGTCGAAACGACGATCGATCTCGACCTCGAGAAGAAGGCCGACGAGGCGATCTCAGCGGTCATCGACAAGGAAGGCGGAAAGGCCAATGCGTCGCAGGCGGCGCTCGTCTCCGTCGATGCCACGGGCGCCATCCGCGCGCTGGTCGGCGGGCGCGACTATGCGGCAAGCCAGTTCGACCGCGCCTCCAAGGCGAAGCGCCAGCCGGGCTCGGCCTTCAAACCCTTCGTCTATGCGGCAGCGCTGGAAGCCGGCCGCTCGCCGCTTTCGGTGCGCAACGATGCGCCGGTCCGCATCGGCAAATGGACGCCGGAGAACTACGACCAGCGCTATCGCGGCGAGGTGACGCTCGCCTCCGCGCTCTCCCATTCGCTGAACACGATCGCCGCGCAACTGGTCATGGAGGTCGGCCCGAAGGAGGTCGTCAAGCTTGCCCACCGCCTCGGCATCGAATCGGAACTGCAGGCCAATGCCTCGATCGCGCTCGGCACGTCGGAAGTATCACTTGTCGAGCTGACGTCGGCCTATGCGCCCTTCATGAACGGCGGCTACAAGGCGACGCCGCACATCATCCGCCGCATCACCACCGCCAAGGGCAAGGTTCTCTACGAGAACACCTATGACAACCCGCCGCGTGTGCTCGACCGGTCCGTCGTTGCGATGATGAACACGATGATGATGCGCGTCGTGACCGAAGGCACCGGCAAGACGGCGAAGCTGCCCGGATGGCAGGTGGCCGGCAAGACCGGGACGACCCAGTCCTTCCGCGATGCGCTTTTCGTCGGCTACAGCAGCAACCTGACGACCGGCGTCTGGTTCGGCAATGACGACGGCAAGTCGATGAAGAAGGTCACCGGCGGCGGCCTGCCGGCCAAGGTCTGGAGCGACTACATGACGGCCGCGCATGAGGGGCTGCACCCGTCGCCGCTCTTCGGCACGACGGGCAGCGACCTGCCGGTGGTGCGCCGGGACGACGGCGGTGGCCGCGGCGAACCGCGCACGATCGGCGAACTCATTTCGCGCGCACTCGGCGGTGGCGGCGACCCGGTTCCGCCGGAAGGCCTTTCGGCCGACAGCACCGGCTCCACCCGCCCCGTCGGCACGGATGACGGCAGCGATCTTGTCCCGCCCGCGGACGTTGGCGGACAGCAGGTCGAGCGCCGCCGAACCACGCTTCTCGACATCCTGACCGGCGGCTGACCGGAAAATTCGGGGTGACCCATGGCCCGCGTCCGACGGCGCGGCTATGGTGCGCTTGACGCATGGCAAACCTGCAACCACATTGCGCCGGTCGAAATCGGCCGATGGTGTCCAGAGCGCTGAAATTGCGAGCTTTCCGGCAGCAAGACGCCTTGCAGTCCACAAGACTGCTCCTTATATACGCCGGGAACCGCGGCCCAAGGCTGCGACTTCCGTAAAGACCATACCATTAGGGGCTGCCAAAAGAATGCCTGAATGGGTTCCGGCAGTTCGCTTGAAGGAGAGAATGACATGGCAAAAGTAATCGGTATCGACCTCGGAACAACGAATTCCTGCGTCGCCGTCATGGACGGCAAGGACGCGAAAGTCATCGAAAACGCCGAAGGTGCGCGCACGACCCCCTCGATGGTCGCGTTCACCGAAGACGGCGAGCGGCTTGTCGGCCAGCCGGCCAAGCGCCAGGCGGTCACCAACCCGGAAAACACGCTTTTTGCGATCAAGCGCCTGATCGGCCGCACCTTCGCCGACCCGACGACGCAAAAAGACAAGGACATGGTTCCTTACAAGATCATCAAGGCCGACAACGGCGATGCCTGGGTCGAAGCCAGCGGCAAGGGCCATTCCCCGTCGCAGATTTCCGCGATGATCCTTCAGAAGATGAAGGAAACCGCCGAATCCTATCTCGGTGAAAAGGTCACCCAGGCCGTCATCACGGTCCCGGCCTATTTCAACGACGCCCAGCGCCAGGCGACCAAGGATGCCGGCAAGATCGCGGGCCTCGAAGTTCTGCGCATCATCAACGAGCCGACGGCTGCAGCCCTTGCCTACGGTCTCGACAAGAAGGACGGCAAGACGATCGCCGTCTACGACCTTGGCGGCGGCACGTTCGATATCTCGGTTCTGGAAATCGGCGACGGCGTCTTCGAGGTGAAGTCGACCAACGGCGACACCTTCCTCGGCGGTGAAGACTTCGACATGCGTCTCGTCGAATATCTCGCGACCGAGTTCAAGAAGGACCAGGGCATCGACCTGAAGAACGACAAGCTCGCCCTTCAGCGCCTCAAGGAAGCGGCCGAAAAGGCCAAGATCGAGCTGTCCTCCTCGCAGCAGACCGAAATCAACCTGCCGTTCATCACGGCGGATGCGTCCGGTCCGAAGCACCTGACGATGAAGCTGTCGCGCGCCAAGTTCGAAAGCCTGGTCGATGATCTCGTCCAGCGCACCGTCGCGCCCTGCAAGGCAGCCCTCAAGGATGCCGGCGTCACGGCGGCCGAGATCGACGAAGTCGTTCTCGTCGGCGGCATGAGCCGCATGCCGAAGGTGCAGGAAGTCGTCAAGCAGCTCTTCGGCAAGGAGCCGCACAAGGGCGTCAACCCGGATGAAGTGGTCGCCATGGGCGCCGCCATCCAGGCCGGCGTTCTGCAGGGCGACGTCAAGGACGTGCTGCTGCTCGACGTGACCCCGCTGTCTCTCGGCATCGAAACGCTGGGCGGCGTGTTCACGCGTCTGATCGAGCGCAACACGACGATCCCGACGAAGAAGTCGCAGACCTTCTCGACCGCCGAGGACAACCAGTCGGCCGTCACGATCCGCGTATCGCAGGGCGAGCGTGAAATGGCTGCAGACAACAAGCTGCTCGGCCAGTTCGACCTGATGGGCATTCCGCCGGCACCGCGCGGCATGCCGCAGATCGAGGTCACCTTCGACATCGACGCCAACGGCATCGTGCAGGTTTCGGCCAAGGACAAGGGCACCGGCAAGGAGCACCAGATCCGCAT
>CAMPIK010000131.1 GCA_946886325.1 uncultured Shinella sp. | reverse complement strand
CCGGAACCGGCAACGTCTTCGATACATTGCTGAAATCCTCGGAAGACGAAATCACTGCCTCCTACGGGCTGCTGGCGGAAGGCGTGTCCTTCCCGGCAGACATCGGCGAGGCAACGTTCCGCCTGCGTGCCGAGGCCAAATGGGAAG
Source organism: uncultured Shinella sp. (assembly GCA_946886325.1). Next base: position 6,449 of record CAMPIK010000131.1, on the reverse strand, counting down.
ACGGCCAGCCGGTGACGCCGGAGGACGTGATCTTCAGCTTCCAGAAGATCACCGAGCACAATCCGCTCTACACGAACTATTACAAGCACGTCGTCGCCGTCGAGAAGACCGGCGAACGAGATGTCACCTTCCGCTTCGACCAGAAGAACAATCGCGAACTGCCGCAGATTCTCGGACAGTTTCCGATCGTGCCCAAGCACTGGTGGGAAGGCGAGGACAAGAACGGCAACAAGCGGGATATTTCCAAGACGACGCTGGAGCCGGTCATGGGTTCGGGTCCCTACCGGATCGCCTCATTCGCCGCCGGAAGCAGGGTCAGCTACGAGCTTCGCGACGACTATTGGGGCAAGGACCTCAACGTGAATGTCGGGCAGAACAATTTCCGCACCATCTCCTACACCTATTTCGGCGACCGCAATGTCGAGTTCGAGGCCTTTCGCGCCGGCAATGTCGATTTCTGGCGGGAGAACCAGGCGAGCCGCTGGGCGACCGGCTACGACTTTCCGGCCGTCCAGCAGGGCCGCGTAAAGCGCGAGGAAATCGAGAACCCGTTCCGGGCGACGGGCGTCATGCAGGCGCTGGTGCCGAACATGCGCCGCGAGATGTTCCGGGACGAGCGCGTGCGCGAAGCCTTGAACTATGCGCTCGATTTCGAGGAATTGAACCGGACCATTTTTGCCGACCAGTATGACCGGGTCGACAGCTTCTTCTTCGGCACGGAGCTCGCCTCCAAGGGCCTGCCGGAGGGCCGCGAACTGGAGATCCTCAACGAATACAAGGACAAGGTCCCCGCGAAGATCTTTACGGAGCCCTTTGCCAATCCCGTCGGCGGGGATCCGCAGAAGGCGCGCGACAACCTGCGCAAGGCCGTCGCCCTGCTGCGCGAGGCGGGCTACGAGATCAAGGGCAACCGCATGGTGAAGACCGAGACGGGCAAGCCGCTCTCTTTCGAAATCCTGCTCAGCAGCCCGACGCTCGAGCGCGTCGCATTGCCCTATGCCCAGAACCTGAAGCGCATCGGCATCGACGCGCGCATCCGCACCGTGGACCCGTCGCAATATACCAATCGCGCTAGGTCGTTCGACTACGACATGACCTGGAACGTCTGGGCGCAATCGCTCAATCCGGGCAACGAGCAGGGCGACTACTGGGGATCGCAATCCGTCGACCGGCAGGGATCGCAGAACTATGCCGGCATATCCGACCCGGTGATCGACGACCTCATCAACCGGATCATCTTCGCCAAGGATCGCGATGAACTGGTGGCGACGACGAAGGCGCTGGACCGCGTCCTGCTCGCGCATCACTACGTCGTCCCGCTCTACTACCGCCTGGCGATGCCGATTGCCTATTGGGACCGTATCGTGCGACCGGCCAACCTGCCCGAATACGGCCTCGGCTTCCCGGATGCCTGGTGGTCGAAACAGGCCGAGACGCAATGAGGCCTTGCCTTGCCGGGCGACATCGCATCCAAAATGCCGAATGGCGAATCATTGCGACGCAAGACAAAGGGGCTGTGCGACTTGACGAACGCATCCGGGGCTGAGCCGACTGCCGTGGCCGAACAGGATTGCCGGGGGGCGCGCTGATGGGCGCCTATATCCTTCGCCGCCTCCTCCTGATGATCCCCACGATCGTCGGCATCATGGCAATCTCGTTCATCGTCGTGCAGTTCGCCCCGGGCGGCCCCGTCGAACAGGTGATCTCCGACCTGACGCAGCAGGGCGGCGGCGACCGGCTTTCGGGCTCGAGCGGAGACCTGCTCCAGACGGATGTCGGACAGGACGGTGGCTATCGCGGCGCGCGCGGCCTCGACCCCGAATTCATCGCACAACTGGAAAAGCAGTTCGGCTTCGACAAGCCGCCGCTGGAACGCTTCCTGAAGATGATGTGGGACTATGTCCGCTTCGATTTCGGCCAGAGCTTCTTCCGCGACACTGCGGTCATCGATCTCATCCTCGACAGGATGCCCGTCTCGATTTCACTCGGCGTGTGGATTCTCATCTTCTCCTACGCGATCTCCGTCCCGCTCGGCATCAAGAAGGCCATATCGGACGGCTCCAAATTCGACGTCTGGACATCGGGCGTCATCATCGTCGGTTACGCGGTTCCGAGCTTCCTCTTCGGCATATTGCTGATCGTGCTCTTTGCCGGCGGATCGTTCTACGACTGGTTCCCGCTGCGCGGCATCGTGTCTGATAATTTCGACAGCCTGGCCTGGTGGCAGAAGCCGCTCGACTATCTCTGGCACATGACGCTGCCGCTGATCACGCTGCTGCTGTCGGCCTTCGCGACGACGACGCTCCTGACCAAGAATTCGTTTATCGACGAGATCAAGAAGCAATATGTGACGACCGCGCGCGCCAAGGGCCTGACGGATCGCCAGGTGCTCTACGGCCACGTCTTCCGCAATGCGATGCTGATCATCATCGCCGGCTTTCCGGGCGCCTTCATCTCGGCTTTCTTCACCGGCTCGCTGCTTATCGAATATATCTTCTCGCTCGAGGGCCTCGGGCGCCTCGGCTATGATGCCGTGGTCAAGCGCGACTATCCGATCGTCTTTGCCACGCTCTTCATCTTCTCGCTCATGGGCCTTGTCGTCGGCCTGATCTCCGACCTGCTCTATACCTGGGTCGATCCGCGCATCGATTTCGAGCGGAGGGACGTCTGATGGATGCCCTTTCCGAACGCAGCGTCTCCGACGCGAAGGCACCGCCCAAGGGCTTCCTGTCGCCGACCAACCGGCGGCGCTGGGAGAACTTCAAGGCGAACCGCCGCGGATACGTCTCGCTCTGGCTCTTCCTGCTGCTTTTCGGCTTGAGCCTTTGCGCGGAATTCATTGCCAACGACCGGCCGATCATCGCCTCCTACAAGGGCGAGATCCTGATGCCGGTTCTCGTTGACTATCCGGAGGAGAAGTTCGGCGGCTTCCTCGCCCAGACCGACTATGGCTCGGATTTCATCCAGGACGAGATCAACGCGAACGGCTGGATGATCTGGCCGCCGATCCGCTATTCCTTCCTGACGGCGAATTCCTACGTGCCCTATTCGGCACCGACGGCGCCCTTCTGGACCATGAGCCCGGAGGAATATTGCGCCGCCTATCCGCAAGGGGCAGCCGATCCCAAGTGCACGCTCGGCAATCTCAACTGGCTCGGCACCGACGACCAGACCCGCGACGTGCTGGCCCGCGTCATCTACGGCTTCCGAATTTCCGTGCTGTTCGGACTGGCGCTGACCATCGCCTCCGCCATCGTCGGCGTGACCGCCGGCGCGGTGCAGGGCTATTTCGGCGGCTGGACCGATCTTCTGATGCAGCGTTTCATCGAGATCTGGTCCTCAATGCCGGTGCTCTACATTCTGCTCATCATCGCCGCCATCCTGCCGCCCGGCTTCTGGATCCTGCTCGGCATCATGCTGCTCTTCTCCTGGGTCGGCTTCGTCGGCGTGGTGCGCGCGGAGTTCCTGCGCGCCCGGAACTTCGAATATGTGAACGCCGCGCGTGCGCTCGGCGTCGGCAATGCGACGATCATGTTCCGCCATCTGCTGCCGAACGCCATGGTCGCGACGCTGACCTTCCTGCCCTTCATTCTCTCGGGTTCGATCACGACGCTGACCTCGCTCGACTTCCTCGGATTCGGCATGCCGCCCGGCTCGCCCTCGCTCGGCGAGCTGATCGCTCAGGGCAAGGAGAACCTCCAGGCACCCTGGCTCGGCCTGACGGCTTTCGCCGTCATGTCGCTGATGCTGTCGCTGCTGATCTTCGTCGGCGAGGCGACACGCGACGCCTTCGATCCGAGGAAAACCTTCCGGTGAGCCGGGGCCTCGTCTTCATGGACGGCTCCGGTTATCATGCAGGCCTGATGGCAAGGCGAACGTTATGAACAAGATCGTGCGAGACCATTATCCCGTCGACAAGCTGCCCGAGGATTTGAGGGAGGGTTTCCCTGCTCACGCCACGGTTCGAATTGTCTTGGAATCCATCGAGCCTTCGGCAGTCCGCTTGCCCGCCTCCTTGGCGGACGAAAAGCCAATGTCGGCTTCAGAGGCTACACAGTTCATCCAGCGCTTTAAGGCGACCCACCATTCTGACATGAGCCCCGAAGACGCCGTCGAGCGAATCCGGAAGCTCCGCGACGAATGGGAGGATGAATGAACCGCCCGCACAGGATTTATCTGGATACGAATATCTTCATCTACGCGCTTGAAGAGAAAAGCCCGCGAAGCGATCTCTTGACCCAGCTATTCGCCGTTCGCGACGTCGAACAACCCTTTCTAGTCACCAGTGAACTCGCACTGGCAGAGCTTCTTGTCAGGCCATACCAAACGCGCAATGACGGGATGGTCGATGCCTATGACGGCCTCATTCGCAGCAGCACATGGCTCGAAGTCCGTCAGGTCAAGCGGCGAACGAACATCTATGCCGCAATACTGCGCGCAGAAAACCGCAAGATCCGTCTGCCCGATGCCCTCCACCTGGCCAGCGCGATCGAGGCCGAATGCACCCACTTCATGACGGCGGACAAGGGGCTCGGACCGGAGTACCGGCTGGATACCGTGCGCGATGAGACGACCGGCGAGGCAGCGCGGCTGGACATCATTCGGCCGGATGATTCGACTCTCATGAGATTACTGGAAAACCACTCCCCATGACCGATTCCATCCTCAGCGTGCGCGATCTCTCCGTCGCCTTCCACCAGGGCGGCAACACATCGCTTGCCGTCGACCGCGTCTCCTTCGATATCCGCCGCGGCGAGGTGCTGGCGCTGGTCGGCGAGTCCGGCTCCGGCAAGTCCGTGACCGCCAATTCGATCCTCAAGCTGCTGCCCTATCCGGCCGCGAGCCATCCGTCGGGCTCGATCCTGTTCAACGGCCGCGACCTGATGGCGGCGAGCGACGACGTGCTGCGCGACGTGCGCGGCAACGACATCACGATGATCTTCCAGGAGCCGATGACATCGCTCAATCCGCTGCATTCCATCGAAAAGCAGATCGGCGAGATTCTGGGCCTGCACCAGAATATCCAGGGACAGGCGGCGCGGGCGCGCACGCTGGAACTGCTCAACCAGGTCGGCATCCGCGAGCCCGAGAAGCGCCTCGCCGCCTATCCGCACGAACTGTCCGGCGGCCAGCGCCAGCGCGTGATGATCGCCATGGCGCTTGCCAACCGGCCGGAACTCCTGATCGCCGACGAGCCGACGACGGCGCTCGACGTCACCGTGCAGGCGCAGATCCTCGAGCTTCTGGCGCGGCTGAAGACGGCGCATGACATGTCGATGCTGTTCATCACCCACGATCTCGGCGTGGTGCGGCGCATCGCCGACCGCGTCTGCGTGATGACCAAGGGCAAGATCGTCGAGACCGGACCGACGCGCGAGATCTTCGACAACCCGCAGCACGCCTATACGAAGCACCTGCTTGCCGCCGAGCCGAAGGGCAAGCCGCCCGCCGCCGACCTGGAGGCAGCCTCGGTGATGACCGGGGAGAAGGTGCGGGTCTGGTTCCCGATCAAGCAGGGCTTCTTCCGCCGCACCGTCGACCATGTGAAGGCGGTGGACGAGGTCGACGTGAATGTGCGCGCCGGCCAGACCATCGGCGTCGTCGGCGAGTCCGGCTCCGGCAAGACGACGCTCGGCCTCGCGCTCGCCCGCATGATCTCGTCGCAGGGGGATATCCGCTTCGACGGCAAGGAGATCGACAAGCTGTCGTTCAAGCAGATGCGGCCGCTGCGCCAGGACATCCAGATCGTCTTCCAGGATCCCTATGGCTCGCTCAGCCCGCGCATGTCGGTCGCCGAAATCATCGAGGAAGGCCTGAAGATCCACGAGCCGAAGCAATCCGACGACGAGCGCGACGACGCGGTGGTCGCCGCGCTGAAGGAAGTCGGCCTCGACCCCGAAACGCGCTTCCGCTATCCGCACGAATTCTCCGGCGGGCAGCGCCAGCGCATCGCCATCGCCCGCGCCATGGTGCTGAAGCCGAAATTCGTCATGCTCGACGAGCCGACATCGGCGCTCGACATGAGCGTGCAGGCGCAGGTGGTGGACCTGCTGCGCGAGCTGCAGCGCAAATACGGGCTCGCCTACCTGTTCATCAGCCACGATCTCAAGGTGGTGCGGGCGCTCGCCAACGACGTGATCGTCATGCGCAACGGCAAGATCGTCGAGAGCGGCACGGCGCAGCAGATTTTCGACGCGCCGCAGACCGACTATACGAAGGCGCTGATCGCCGCGGCCTTCGATATACGGACGATCGGCGCCAACGCCGTCGCGCAGTAGCCAGCAGGAGCCTGTCCCATGTCTCGACCCGAAGGGCGGGTGCTGCTCGCCTTGTCAGGCGCCAACACGCAGCAATGGCACGACCTGCTGTCGCGCGAGCGGAACGTGACGCGCGCGGCCGACGGCCCCGGCGATCCGGTTGAGCTTCGGCATGATGCCGACCTCCGCGGA
>CAMPIK010000130.1 GCA_946886325.1 uncultured Shinella sp. | reverse complement strand
GGGTCCCGGTACGGGATGGGATGGCGAACCCGGTCCGGTGCCCCAGCGTGCCCGTGCCGGGTCTTTGGATTCGGGGACTGAGGTCTATGGAACAAGTAGGACTGGAAGCAGCCGGCAGCGTGAGCCTCTGGGCTCTCTTCATTCAGGCCGGCTTCGTCGTGAAGCTCGTCATGGTCGGCCTCATCGCCGCGTCCATCTGGACCTGGGCGATCGTCGTCGACAAGACGGTCTCCTACGGCAAGGCGCGCCGGCAGCTCGACAGTTTCGAGCAGGTGTTCTGGTCGGGACAATCGCTGGAAGAGCTCTACCGGACGCTCTCCGACCGCCAGACGAGCGGCATGAGCGCGATCTTCGTCTCGGCGATGCGGGAGTGGAAGAAGAGCTTCGAGCGCGGCGCGCGCTCGCCGATCGGCCTGCAAATGCGTATCGACCGGGCGATGGACGTGACGCTGTCGCGGGAATCCGAAACGCTGGAGGCCCGGCTCGGCTCGCTGGCGACCATCGGTTCCTCGGCCCCCTTTGTCGGTCTCTTCGGCACCGTCGTCGGCATCATGACCTCGTTCCAGGCGATCGCCGGCTCCAAGCAGACGAGCCTTGCGGTCGTGGCGCCCGGTATCGCCGAAGCGCTGCTTGCGACCGCGATCGGCCTGCTGGCGGCCATTCCCGCCGTCATCGCCTACAACAAGTTTTCCGCCGATGCCGGCAAGCTGACGGCGCGCATGGAAGGGTTCGCGGACGAGTTCTCCGCCATTCTTTCGCGCCAGATCGACGAGAAACTGCAGCCGCGCCAGGCGGCGCAGTAAGCGGCGAACGGAGACACCACCATGGGCATGTCAATCGGAGCCAAGAATTCCGGCGGCGGCAGGCGGCGACGTCGCGGCGGCGGTCGTCGCGCGCCGATGAGCGAGATCAACGTCACGCCTTTCGTCGACGTGATGCTCGTGTTGCTGATCATCTTCATGGTCGCGGCACCCCTGATGACGGTCGGCGTGCCGATCGACCTTCCGAAGACGGCGGCCAAGGCGCTCAACGCCGACACCCAGCCGATCACCATCTCGGTGCGCGCCGATGGCGAGATCTATCTCCAGGAGACGCCGATCCCGGCCGAAGAGGTGGCGGCGAAGCTCCAGGCGGTGGCGACCACCGGCTATACCGAGCGCATCTTCGTTCGCGGCGACGGCACGGCGCCCTATGGCATCATCGCCGACGTCATGTCGCGCATCCAGAATGCCGGCTTCACCAATATCGGTCTGGTGACCGAGCAGAAACAGGACGAGTGATCTTCAGCGATGAAGGGCAGCCTTGCCACATCCGCCGTGTTGCACGCCGTGGTTCTCACCATGGCGCTGGTCTCGCTGGGCGCTCCTGAAAGCTTCGACGTCGCCGATGTCGAGGCGATGCCTGTTGATATCGTGCCGATCGAGGAATTCACCCAGATCCAGCAGGGCGACAAGTCGGCGACGGCCAAGGAAAAATCGAACCCGATCCCGACGACGAAACCGACCGAGGTCGAGAACGCCGAGAATGCCGGCGACAACGATATCGACCTGAAGACGCCGCCGACGCCGGAAGAAAAGCCTGAGAACGTCGAGACGGCCGCCGCACCCGAGAAGACCGAGGAGATCCTGCCGACGCCCGATCCGGCTGACGAGCCGGCCGAAGAGGTGCAGGAGGAGAAACCCGCGAGCGAGCCCGCGACCGAAGTGGCGGCCCTGCCGGAGGCACGGCAGGAAGTGACGCCCGATCCGGTGCCGGAGGAGCAGCCTGCCGAGCAGGCCCCGGCCGAGGAATCCGAGAGCGAGGCCCTGCCGGAAAACGTGCCGATCCCCGTCGCGCGGCCGAAGACCGCGCAGGCCCAGACCGCCAAGACGCCGGAGCGCAAGAAGGAAGAAGAGCGCGAGCAGAAGAAGGCCGCCTCCGCCAAGGAGAGCGACTTCAACGCCGACGAGGTGGCGGCCCTTCTCAACAAGGTGGAAAGCAAGGGCGGCGGCGCGAAGCGCTCGACCGAGGAAGCTTCGCTCGGCGGCAAGAAGACGACGACCGGCTCGAAGCTCAGCCTCAGCGAGATGGATGCGCTGCGCGGTCAGATCCAGAACAACTGGTCGATCATTCCGGGCATGGCGGATGCCGCCGAGGTGCGCATCCGTGTCTCGATGCGGCTCGACGAGAGCGGTGCGATAGTCGGGGAGCCGGAAGTGTCGGCGACCGGCGGATCGGAAGCGGCGCGCAGGGCGTTGTCGGGCGGCGCACGCCGTGCGGTGCTGAAGTCCTCGCCGTTCAAGAACCTGCCACGGGAAAAATATGACGCATGGAGCGAGGTGGTCGTCAATTTCGACCCCAGCTCCATGTTTTGATGCCTGATAAGAACTAGGGAAGGCCTAGATATCATGATGCAACGCAATCTCCTTCGTTTCCTGGTCGTGCTGACCGGCCTGCTGACATTCCTGTCGCCGGCCCGGGCGCTCGTGGAAATCAACATCAACCAGGGCAATGTGGAGCCGCTGCCGATCGCGATCACCGACTTCGTCGCCAATGGCGATCTCGGTCAGCGCATCACCGACGTCATCACGGCGGACCTGAAGCGCTCCGGGCTGTTCGCTCCGGTCGCCAAGCAGGCCTTCATCGAGAAGATCGCCAATCCCGACCAGCCGCCGCGCTTCGAGGACTGGAAGGTCATCAACGCGCAGGCGCTCGTCGTCGGCCGCATTTCGCAGGAGGCCGACGGCAGGCTTCGCGCCGAGTTCCGCCTCTGGGACACGTTTGCCGGCCAGCAGATGACCGGCCAGCAGTTCTTCACCCAGCCGGAAAACTGGCGCCGCGTCGCCCATATCATCGCCGATGCGATCTATGAGCGCATCACCGGCGAGAAGGGCTATTTCGACACGCGCATCGTCTATGTCGCCGAGAGCGGGCCGAAGACCGACCGCAAGCGCCAGCTCGCGATCATGGACCAGGACGGCGCCAATTCGCGCGCGCTGACGAACGCCAACAACCTCGTGCTGACGCCGCGCTTCTCGCCGAGCCGGCAGGAAATCACCTACATGTCCTTCGAGGGCAACCAGCCGCGCGTCTACCTGCTCCAGCTCGAGACAGGGCAGCGCGAGGTGGTCGGCAACTTCCCTGGCATGACCTTTGCGCCGCGCTTTTCGCCGGACGGCCAGCGCGTCATCATGAGCCTGCAGCAGGAAGGCAACGCCAATATCTACACGATGGACCTGCGGTCGCGCACGACGACGCGGCTGACCTCGACGGCGGCGATCGACACCTCGCCCTCCTATTCGCCGGATGGCAGCCAGATCGTCTTCGAAAGCGACCGCGGCGGGCGCCAGCAGCTCTACGTCATGAGCGCCGACGGTTCCGGCCAGAACCGCATCTCCTTCGGCGACGGCGCCTATTCGACGCCCGTCTGGTCGCCGCGCGGCGACCTGATCGCCTTCACGAAACAATCGGGCGGCAAGTTCTCGATCGGCGTGATGAAGCCTGATGGCTCCGGCGAGCGTATCCTGACGACCGGCTTCCACAACGAAGGCCCGACCTGGGCGCCGAACGGCCGCGTGCTGATGTTCTTCCGGCAGAATGCCGGCGCGGGCGGGCCGCAGCTCTTTTCGATCGACCTGACGGGCTATAACGAGCAGCAGGTGCCGACGAATGGCTATGCCTCGGATCCGGCCTGGTCGCCGCTGCTCGAATAATCGCCACGAAACAGCCGTCAGTCCCGAGACGAACGCAATGGCCAAGCCGGCAACGGCCTGGCCATTTGCATGAGAAGCGAACGAGCGGAAAGTGGACAAGGGAAAGCCGATGACAGTGTTCTTCATCTCCGATACGCATTTCGGACATCAGAACATCCTTCGCCTGTCGAAGCGGCCGTTCCGCACCATCGCGGAGCATGACGAGGCGCTGGTGGCGCACTGGAATGCGACGGTCGGCCACGAGGACGTGGTCTATCATCTCGGCGATTTCGCCTATGGCCTCGACGACGATGCCGACCGCCTCAACTGGCTCTTCGCGCGTCTCCAGGGCCGCAAGCATCTGGTGCTCGGCAATCACGACCTCGACGGGAATGGCCGGATGCATCCAACGATCGCCGGGCTCGGCTGGGAGGAGCGGCCGGAACATCTCTTGCATCTGGAGATCGACGGCGGCCGGCTGGTCCTGTCCCACTATGCCCAGCGGGAGTGGCAGGGCGGCCAGAAGGGCGCCTTCCATTTCTACGGCCATGCCCATGGCGCGCTTGCCGGGATCGGCCGGTCGCGCGATGTCGGCGTCGACATGCCCGATGTGGCGTTCAGGCCACGGACCTTCGCGGAATTGACCCGCGGCATGAAATGACGGCGCTTCGCCGGGCGGTCCCGCTCTCGACGCAAATGTGCCGTTTTCTTGCCGCAAAGTGCTGATCTAGCAGCGTTTTGGCATACGAAAAGAATTCGTTTACCATAGCTGTTGACAGCGGATTAACCGGGTCCGCTTACAGTTCGGCAACCCTGATCTTATCCATGTTTCGTATCGAACACCGCAAGGAGACCGGCCCCATGAGCCGAATTCACGCCCCGGCGACGAGCCGCATGCAATCCATCGCGCGCAATCCGGCGGTCATTGCCCTTTTCATGACGCTGGCGCTCGCCGGCTGCGCATCCAAGAAGAACCTGCCGAACAGCGCCGGCGAACTGGGCCTCAACAATGCGACGCCCGGCTCGCAGCAGGATTTCACGGTCAATGTCGGCGACCGCATCTTCTTCGACACGGACTCCTCGTCGATCCGTGCGGATGCCGCCGCGACGCTCGACCGCCAGGCGCAGTGGCTGCAGAAGTACCCGAACTACGCGATCACCGTCGAAGGCCATGCCGACGAACGCGGCACGCGCGAATACAACCTTGCGCTCGGCGCACGCCGCGCGGCGGCGACCCGGCAGTATCTCGCCGGTCGCGGCGTTCCGGCCAACCGCATGAACACGATCTCCTACGGCAAGGAAAAGCCGGTCGCCGTCTGCGACGACATTTCCTGCTGGTCGCAGAACCGGCGCGCCGTGACCGTGCTTGGCGGCGCAGGCATGTAATATCCGGTCAAAAGCCGGACAAAGACGGGCGGTCTTCGGGCCGCCCTTTCTTTTTTCAACACAGTTTGGCCGAACTCCGTTGCAATTTGAGTGCATTTGGAAAAGTCTGACGCAGAGCGCTTGATGGCGCGACGTGGACCAACAGGACGAAAGATGATGATGAAAACTGTCGCGGCGGGCATGCTCTGCCTGTCGGCACTCGCCGGATCGGTGAACGCGCTGCAAGCTTCGCCCTTTCCGTCGATTGCGACCGGCTTCATGCCGCAGGGCGTGCACCGTCAGAAGGACGTTGTTCTGGCGCAATCGAACGAGATGCTGCGCATCGGCCAGCTCGAGGAGCAGATTCGCGCGCTGAACGGCCGGATCGAGGAAATGAGCTTCCAGCTGCTGCAGATGCAGGAGCAGATGCGCAAGGCGCAGGAAGACAACGAGTTCCGGTTCCAGGACCTCGAAAAGGGCGCCGGCAGCCAGCGCGGTTCGCTGGACGGCCCGGCGAAGGGGGACCGGCAGACGCAGGATACGGCGTCGGCCGACGTGCCGGCGGACACTCCGGACACCGGCCAGACCGACACGTTCGGCGGAACCCAGGAGCTCGGTTCCATCCGCTTCGACGCCCAGGGCAATCCGATCGGTGCCGATCCGAATCCCGATCTCGACCAGAGTGCCTCGATCGGCAGGGACACGACGCTGCCCGGCGTCGATGGCGGCCTTCCGCAGGCCTCGCAACAGTCGACGGCATCGCTCGACAATCCCGATGATCTCTACAATGCCGCCTACGGCCACGTCCTTTCCGGCGATTATTCGCTCGCGGAGAAGGAATTCCGGGATTATCTCGACATCTTCCCGGAAGGCGACAAGGCGTCGGATGCGAGCTTCTGGCTCGGCGAGGCGCAATATTCGCAGGGCAACTTCAACGAGGCTGCCAAGACCTTCCTCAATGCGCACCAGACCTACGCCCGCTCGAAGAAGGCGCCCGAGATGCTGCTGAAGCTCGGCATGTCGCTTGCCGCGCTCGACAATCGCGAAACGGCCTGCGCAACGCTGCGCGAGGTCAACAACCGCTATCCGGGCGCATCGAGCGCCGTGAAGGCGAAAGTCACCAGCGAGCAGAGCCGGCTGTCCTGCTGACGGCGCGCGGAGCCTTCGCCATGTCCGGCTTGCCGGAGACGAGCGTCGAGGCTGCCGTCGAACGATTTCTCCTCGGGTTCAAGACTCCCGCCAGGCTTCTCGTCGCCGTCTCCGGCGGCAGCGATTCGACAGGGCTTCTCCTTGCGCTGCATGCGGCGCTCGCAACAGTTCGATTTCCCCATATCACCCTTTCTGCCTGTACCGTTGATCACGGGCTGCGCGCCGGCTCCGACCGGGAGGCGCTTGCCGTCGCCGCATTCTGCGCGCGCCTCGGCATTCCGCATGTCATCCGGCGCTGGGAAGACTCAAAGCCTGCGACCGGCCTGCAGGCCGCGGCGCGTGCGGCGCGCTACGGACTGTTGAAGGACACGGCGGTGGCGGAAGGGGCCGATGCGATCCTGACCGGGCATACCGCTGACGACCAGCGCGAAACG
>CAMPIK010000129.1 GCA_946886325.1 uncultured Shinella sp. | reverse complement strand
GTGTGGGGTGAGGTTCGTCAGTCCTCGCGGCGGACTGTTTCCAGCCCGCCATATTCAGCCTCTTGGATACGCCCCGACCTCAAACGTCCTTCAGCCGCGGCGACCACTCGCCGGCCTTGCCCTTGCCGACCGGCGTCCAGGGCGAGCCCTTGAGGCCGAGTTTGCCGCGCAGGCCAAGCGCACCGATGATCGTGCGGTTGATGCGCGACCGGATGAAGGGGAGCGAGGCGATGTGCAGGCCCGTGAAGGGCAGGAACGGGTTGCGGCGGAGCGACCCGTAGATCTCGATGCGCGTCGTCGTCTTGTAGCTCGGGCTGCGGTTGTGGAAGCCGTGCGTGTCGGCCACAATCAACGTATTGGCCTTCACCACCATCTTGACCGGCTGGCCATAGCCGAGCGCGCCCAGTTCGTCGGACATGATGCGCAGCGATCCGCGTGCCGAATATTTGTTCTCGATCGTGTCGGAATTCTCGCTGATGCGCCGCTCCCAGGCCATGCGCTGCGGCGTCACCTTGTGGGAGCCCGGCACATAGGCGAAGGGACCGTCCTCCTCGCCGACATCCTTCAGGAACAGCCAGGCCTTGGCGGTCGGCTGGAACGTGTCGCTGTGCAGCGCCGTCTGCGGGTCCGCCGCGCCCTGCCTGGAGACCGCCGACGGCAGCGCCATCACCACCTGGATGACGAGCAGCGGTTGGCCGGCATGGGACGAGACATAGTGCAGCAGGTTCGTCAGCCGCGGATCGTTGCGCGCCGCCTTGAAGCCGGGCCGTGTTTCGAGGTCGATATCGTCGATCAGCGCCCGGCGCGTCACGGTCGAGCCCTGCAGCATGTCGTGGCGCTCGAAATCGCTCTCGGCGAGTTCCTTCTCGACCTGGGCGAAGACTTCCGGCGGCAGGAAGTTCTCGATCTTGACGAAGCCATTCTCCTGGTACTGCCGGCGATGCTCGGGCGCCACCTTGTCTGCCAGCGACTTGCGCCGCCAGTCGGCCATGCGCATGGCGATCGAGACCCGCTTCTCGTGCAGGCCCTTCTTGTTCAGCCATTTGCTGCCGATGACGGGATTGTCGGCGAAGGACTTGGCGCCGGAGGCAAGCTGGAGCGCGTAGAACGGGCTCAACAGAACGGATGAAATGCGCATCGAGGGACCTGCCAATCTGGGCCGGTACGCCATGGCGAGACCTGATGAAAAGGTCCCTGCAAGGCGCAATCCGCCGGCCGGTTGTTTCTGCCTTCTGCTACACCAAGCCCAATGCGAGATCAATTGGACATCAGGGATCAAACCCGACTTCTGCAGTCATGTTAATCCCGGCCCCGCCGACGTTAAGCCTATGTCGAACTCCGTGTTGCACTCGGGGCCGACAGCCCTATGATACGGACAAGAAGGTGCATCCCTGCCACGGGACCGCCGCAAAAACTCGGGTATGACACGTGAAAACGCGCGCGCCGCTTCTCCTCGCCCTGGCCGCCTGCCTGCCGTTGCTGCTGCAGGCGGGAGGCGCGCGTGCCGATGTCTGCGACCGGCTGAACGCGCAGCTTGCCAGCCTGCCCCGCGGCGGCGACACGGCGAATGCCCGGAAATATTCAAGCGCGATTGCCAGCCAGAACATCCAGATGCGCAAGGCGAAGAGCGACCAGCGCCGGCTCGGCTGCAGCAATCGCAGCGTCACGGTCTTCGGTGGCGAGAACGCGGCTATGTGCCGGACCATCCTGTCGGCGATCGACAAGATGGAGCGCAATCTCCAGGTGCTGGAAAAGAAGCGGCGCGAGTTCGCCAGCGCCGGCGGCGACCGCCGGTCGCGCAACCGCATTCTTGCCGCCCTCGACGCCAACCGCTGCAACGATAGCGGCCGCAAGGTCCTGCAGGCGGCGACGAACGAACGCCTGCGCGCAATCGACGTCGAGCGCCCGGTCCGCATCCCGCTCGATGCCGTCGAGCAGGACGGCGCGATCACCCGCATGCATGCGCTCGGCAGTTCCGGCAATATCGGCGGCCTGCGCACGGTCTGCGTGCGCACCTGCGACGGCGGTTTCTTCCCGATCACGGCAGGCGCGACGCCGCTCGATTTCCGCCGCGACGAGAAGGTCTGCGCGATGATGTGCCCGCAGACCGAGACGGAACTCTACTATCATTCGCTGTCCGCGCAGGAGACCGAGGACATGGTCTCCGCCGTTACCGGCAAGCCCTATTCGATGCTGCCCTCGGCCTTCGCCTATCGCACCCGCGATCTCTCCAAGCCCAGCCAGTGCGGCTGCGATCTCTCGGCCTATTACCAGGAGATGATCCGCCGCGAGAAGGCGCTGAAGGGGGATGGCGGCGATATCGCGGCCGTCTCCGAAACCGACAACCATTCGAAAACCGGCTCGGTCACCCATATCGTGACGAAACCCGCCGAAGCGGCGGAGACGAAGGTCGAGCCGCGCAAGATCGAGGAACGCGCCTACGATCCTGATAAGAACAAGGTCCGCACCATCGGCCCGCTCTACCTGCCGCCCGCGGAATCGGCGATCGACCTCCGGGGCGCCTCATCCATCGGCGTCAACTGAGGCGCATTCCGCATCCCTCCAGCACTCCTCGAAGACCAGACTGTCGAGCGGCAGGCGCTGGCGCCAGCCTTTGACGGCCAGTTCCGGCTCGCAATAGAGTTCATCGACATAGCCGAGGCAGAGCCAGGCGACGATCTCGACATGGAGGGGAATGCCGAGGATCGCGCGGATGTCGCTGTCGTGGAAGATGCTGACCCAGCCGACGCCCACCCCTTCCGCGCGCGCGGCGAGCCAGAGGTTCTGCACGGCGCAGACCGTCGAATAGACGTCCATGCGCGGATTGTGCGTGCGTCCGAGCACGACCGCTCCGCCCCGCGTCGGGTCGCAGGTGACGCAGATCGACAGCGGCGCCTTGAGCACGCCTTCGAGCTTGAGGTTGCGGTATTGCTCCTGCCGTTTTCCGGAGAACATCGCGGCCGCTTCGGCATTGGCGCGCTCGAAGGCGGCATGCATGCGCCGTTTCGTCTCCTCGGCGCGCACCAGCACGAAGTTCCACGGCTGCATGAAGCCGACCGACGGCGCGTTATGCGCGGCTTCGAGAAGCCGCCTGACGAGATCGTCGGGCAGCGGGTCGGGCAGAAACTGGTCGCGCACGTCACGGCGGGTCTCGATGGCGCGGTAGACGGCCGCCCTTTCCGCATGGGAAAACGGTGCCGCGCGGACCATCCGGTCCTTCGGTTCAGGTCGCATCGTCAACTCCCCAACAATGCGTGGGCGGTCGATGCCGCCCGCAACCTTCCGCCGTCCGCGCGGATCCGGTCTATCGTGCCAGGCCGGTCTTCTGACTCCGGATCACCCGGCCGCGCCTGCCTTCCCGGTTGAAGAACCAGTGGCAAGCCTCTGAAAGGACTCCGTCCTTCCGAAGGGACACGGCCGTCCCCGTCACAGCGCTGGGCACGTTCCGGAGTAACGCTCGAACGACCGCGCACCGGATTCCCGATTCTCCCGCCGACAGCGGGCACCTGACGGAAGCCATATGCGCATGGCGCGCAGCACGGGGCAAGCCGGCATGGCGACGGATGCCGTCGCGTTTCGTCAGAGCGGCGCCACGGGGTGCGGCGAGCCGTCATAGGCACCCCAGATCGACTGGTCGAAGCAGATGACGGAGCCCGTCATCAGGCCGGATTCCGCAGAGGACAGGTAGGCGCAGGCGCGCGCAACTTCCTCCGGATCGACCAGGCGCCCGAAGGGCTGGCTCGCGGCGGCGCTGGCGAGCCAGTCATCGGCGGCACCGTGATATTCGCGCTGGATGCGATCCTCGCCCTCCGACGCCATCCAGCCGATATTGAGGCCGTTGACGCGGATGCGGTTCCTCAGAAGCGCATAGGCCGTATTCTTGGTCAGCGTCTCGAGGGCGCCCTTTGACGCGCAATAGGCCGCGATGAACGGTTGGCCGGCCTTGGCCGACATCGAGCCGATATTGACGATCGTGCCTTCCGTCTTCTCGCGCCGCATCACCTTCACCGCCTCCTGCATCAGGAAGAACGGCGCACGCACGTTGACGGCAAACATCGCGTCGAAAAGCTCGGGGCTGGTATCGAGGATCGTGCCGCGGTCGGTGATCGCCGCGGCATTCACCAGGGCATCGATCCGGCCGAATTCCCGGTCGCAGGCGGCGATCACCCCGCGCGCATCCTCGACCGTGGCGAGATCGGCCTGGCGGTAGACGACGCGCGCTCCGGTTGCCGCCTCGATTTCCCGCGCCTTCGCCTCGCCCTTTGCCGCATTGCGCCCGCAGATGACGATGCCTTTCGCGCCGCGCTCCGCAAAAAGCCGGGCGATGGTGGCGCCGAGCCCCTGGGTGCCGCCGGTGACGACGGCGATCTTGCCGTCGAGATGTGCTGGTGACGTCATGAAGTCCTCCCTCCAAGCATGCATTGCGCCCGGCACGATGACCGGGCGCCTCCACTGTGACTCAATCTGCGAAGTTCGTCACCGATCTTGCTGATCTTTCAGGGATTTGGAATGCTTGGCCTTGACGAAGGAAGTCCGCGCAGGAAGTCCATCATAGCTTCCACGCCGGTCGCGCGTCCCCCGTTCGGAGATCAGGCCGCTTGCACACCGAGCACGGCCGACTTTTCGGCCTCGCTTGCCAGCACCGCCCGGTTGCGGCCGCCGTTCTTGGCCGAATAGAGCGCCGCATCGGCAATCACCATCAGATCGTGCACCGTACCGCCATGGTCCGGGAAGCGGGCGATACCGGCGCTACTGCCGACCGTCAGCACCTGGCCGTCGAAGGGCACCGGCACCTGCGCATCGCGCACCAGGCCGTTGGCGAGCGTTGTCAGCGCCTCGTCCGATCGTGTTCCGCAAAGCAGCACGGCGAACTCGTCGCCGCCGAGACGCGCGACGATGCCTTCGGCCCCGACCCGTTCGGCAAACCGCTGCGCCACCGTCTTCAGGACCGCATCGCCCGCGGCATGGCCGAAGCGGTCGTTGACGGCCTTGAACTTGTCGAGGTCGATCGCGAAGACCGAGAAGGGAGCGCCGGCCCTGCTTGCCGCTGTCGTCGCCTCGTCGAAGCCGGAGCGGTTGAGCAGTCCCGTCAGCGGATCGTGCCGCGCAAAGAAGGCATTGCGGGCCTCGCTCTTCTGCAGCGCCCTGACGAGCAGGATGAAGCGATAGGCGATGAAGGCGACGACCGCCATGAAGATCGTAAGCAGGATGACCAGTTGCGGCAGCGCCATCGTCCAGACGAACGTGCCGGGCATATTCGGCCGCCAGCTCGCGACCATCGGATTGTAGCGATCGCCGCCGACCGAGGCCTTGAGCAGGTCCGGATCCTCGTTGACGATGGTGGAAAAGCCGAGCCGCTGCAGCCCCAGCCGGTATTCCGCCTCGGCCAGCATCTTAGCCGACACTGGCTTGACGGTGACCATGAGGACCGGCGCCTTGCGCTCGTGCGGAATGAAGAGCGATTTCGGCACCACGGCCTGCACGACGACGATGCTCATCGTGCCGTCGATCATGCGCAGGCCCTTGACGTGAATGTTCGGCAGCGAGGGTGCGAGCAGGTCGCGGTCTTCGTCCGACTTCTCGATCCGCCAGCCGCCCGGTGCCCGTTTCAGCGCGTCGAAATAGGCCTTTTCGGCCCCCTTCGTCAGGTCGCTGACCCAGGCCAGCAGGTCGCCGGCCTTGGACGCCTCGACCGTTTCGCCCTTGTGCACCGCCGTCAGTGTCTCCCCTCCGGCTGCGATGAAAACCATCCACGCAAAGCCGAAATCCGCCCACAGCCAGTCGCGCAATTCGCGCCGCACGAAATCGTCGCCGAACCGGCCGGCAACGAGCTCCTCGAAACTCTTGTCCCAGACGGAAAAGGCGCTCTGGTAAAGCACGACCTGCTCGATCTGGTGATCGAACTCGTTGCGCACCAGCGTCTTCTCGGTCCGGCCGACATAGTCGTTGGCCGTGCGGATCGAATAGTCGAGCACGAGAAAGTTCGCGATTGCAAAGAGCGCGATCACGATCACGCCCGCAACCGAAATCATCGCCTTGACCCCACCGCGACGTCGCACCGGAAAGCCTGCCCCTGCCTTTGCCCCTGCCTGAACCATGTCAGTCCCCATCGACATGGGCGCGGTTCGTTCCGCGCCGTTTGTTTGCATCAGATTAGGACAGAGAGCGGAACATTGGTTTAAACAACCTGGTATGCAAAAGCTTAATTAGCACGGCGGAACAGAGGCATGCCCGCCATCAGGACCTCTCCTTGCCGGTCGCACGCAGCGCCGCCGCGATCAGCGCCGTCGCTCGGCCCGACGGATCGGACCGCCGTACCCTGTCGAGAAGGCGCTCGCCGGAGGGGCTGCGCAGCTTCGGATTGGCGCCGCGCGACAGCAGAAGCTCGACAACGGATGCAGCCCCCGCCTCCGCCGCAAAGCCGAGCGGCGTCAGCCAGTCGCGCTCGGGATCCGGCCAGCCATGGCCGCGGAAGGTGCCGAAGGTTTGGTCGATAAGACCGGGTTCGGCGTCGATCATCGCCGCGACCCGCTCCGCCATGTCGAATGCCGCTGCGGCGAAGATATCAAGCGCCTGCGTCTTCAGATAGTCGGCGACCGCGCCGTGGCCGTTGTAGAGCGCCCAGCCGACCGGCGGCGCATGATGGTGGGGATCGCGCAACGCAGCGTTCGCACC
>CAMPIK010000128.1 GCA_946886325.1 uncultured Shinella sp. | reverse complement strand
GTATCGCCGGACTTGATCATCTTGGCGAGCGCCTGCGCGCCGGCGACGCCGAGCCGTCCGATCAGCGGGCGCGTATCGTCGTCATTGGGGACGACAAGGCAATCGGAAAGGCCGAAATGGCGCTTCAGTTCCTGCGCGATGGTCAGCGAGGCAAGGCGGGCCGGCTCGATGGAAATGTTGACGATGCCCTTTTCCCGGGCGTCGGCCAGATAGCTGTTGACGGTCGCGCGCGACACGCCCATCGCCTCGGCGATTTCGCCCTGCGTCATGCCGTCTTCGTAATAGAGCCAGCAAGCCCAGACATAGGGATCGTCGCCATAGCGCAGCGGTATCGAATCGATGCCCTCCGGCCCGTTCGCCCGGCTGATGCCGCCCTTGCGCGGCGTGGAATGCTTCAATGCCATCGGTCTGCCGGTCTCCCTGGGCGGCGAAGATGAAATCAACGCCACCGGTTTGCAACCTGCTTCTGCAAAAAAGCGGTGCGCGGCCCGCAGCGATGGAGCGGGCCGCGCGTCCTGGGAGGGACTTCGGGGTGAGGGTCGGCGCGTCAGTTCAGCCGCGCGCGGGCACCCTCGGACAATTCCTTGAGGATGATGGCGCAGGAGGTGGCCCCCGCGTCCAGCACCCCGAGCGAGCGTTCGCCAAGACGGCTGGCGCGGCCGATCCTGGCGACGAGATTGATCGTCGAGTCGCGGCCGGTCTCGGCGGCGGCGACCAGCGCGTCGAGCGCCTCGGCAAAGGACCTACCTTCGGCCGTCACCGTGTCGAACGCCTCCACGGCCGGCACCAGCGTATCGAGCAGCGTCTTGTCCCCGACCTTTGCCGAACCGATCGCCTGGATTCCGGCAAGGCCGGCATGCAGCATCGTGCTGTAGGTAGCGGCATCGATCGCCTCGACGCCCTCGATCTTCTCGGCGAATTCGGTGAACATCACGCCGTAGAGCGGCCCCATCGATCCGCCGATCTCCGTCATCAGCACGGTGCCGAGCGTGTCGAGCGCTTCGTCCAGCGCCACGTCCTTGCCCTTCAGGCGGTCGGCCGCCATGGCGAAGCCCTTGGCCATGTTGACGCCGTGGTCGCCATCGCCGATCTTGCCGTCGATCTCGCTCAGATAGGCGCGGTTCTCGACGATGCGCTCGGCCATCGAGAGCACGATTTCGCCGGACGATGCGTTGGTAAATGTCTGCATGGCGGTGTCTCCCGTCAGAGCATGATGGTGCAGCGCGCCTCGACATCGAGCAGCGCCTTCAGTTCGTCGTCGAGCGCCATCACGGTCAGCGTGGCGCCCACCATTTCGAGCGAGGTGAAATAGTTGCCGATCCAGGTCTTGTGGATCCTGAGCCCGCGGGCCGTGATCTCGCTCTCGATCGTGTCGTTCAGGATGTAGAGTTCGTTGAGCGGCGTCGCGCCAAGGCCCGAGACGAGGACGGCGACTTCAGTCCCTTCCTTCAGATCATGGTCGTCCAGCACGATCTTGACCATATCCTTCGCCACGTCGGATGCGGTCTTCAGGGCTTCGACGCGCACGCCCGGCTCGCCATGATGGCCGATGCCGACCTCCATCGTGCCCGGTTCGATCAGGAAGTTCGGATGGCCGACGGCCGGCAGCGTGCAGGGACCGAGGCCGACGCCGATCGAGCGGCAACTGTCGATCGCCTTCTGGGCCGTCGCGCGGACCTCCTCGAGGCTTGCGCCCTGCGACGCCTTCGCGCCGCCGATCTTCCACATGAAGATTTCGCCGGCCACGCCCCGGCGCTTTTCGCGTTCCTCTGGAGGCGCGGAGCAGACGTCGTCATTCGCGACCACCGTCGCGATCTCGATCCCGTCCTTGGCGGCAAGCTTGTTGGCCATCTTCACGTTCATGTTGTCGCCGGCATAGTTGCCGTAGAGCACCACGACGCCCTTGCCGCCATTCGCCGCGCGGATCGCGTCGTGGAAGCTCTTGGCGGTCGGCGACGAGAACAGTTCGCCGACGGCGACCGCATCCAGCATGTTGCGGCCGGTATAGCCGATGAAGGCCGGCTCATGGCCGGAGCCGCCGCCGGTGACGACACCAACCTTGCCGGCGATGGGCGCGTCCTTCGCGACGATGACGCGCGGATTGTCCGCAAGCCTGACGATGTCGGAATGCGCCTTGACGAACCCCTTGACGGTATCCTCCACGACCTCGTCGGGATTGTTGATGAACCGCTGCATGGTAACTCCTGTGGTCTGCCGGAGCCGGAGGCTCAGAGAATGGTATAGCCGCCGTCGACGAGAAGGTCGGCGCCGTTGATCATGTCCGCCCCGGCCGATGCCAGGAACACGGCGGCAGCCGCAATTTCTTCCGGGAAGGCGAAGCGGCCGTTCGGGATCCGTTTCTTGGCGGCCTCGCCCTTTTCGCCGGCCCAGGCCTTCTTGCCGAGCTCGGTCAAAACGATAGTCGGCGAAATGGTGTTGACGCAGATGCCGTATTTGCCCCATTCGGCCGCGAAGGTCTTCGACATGCCGATGACGCCGAACTTCGAGGCGCAATAGGCGACGTGGTCCTCGATGGCGACAGAGCCTGCCTGCGAGGCGAGGTTGACGATCTTGCCGCCGCGGCCGGCGGCGATCATGCGGCGGCCGACCGCCTGCGTGACGAGGAAGCTGCCCTTGAGGTTGATGTCGATGGTCTTGTCCCACTGGGCGACGGTCAGGTCTTCCGAGGGCGCAAGGATCGCGACGCCGGCGCTGTTGACGGCGATGTCGATGCCGCCGAAGGCCGCGACGGTGTCGGCGACGGCCTTTTCGACCGATGCCGGGTCCGCGACATCGCAGACGAAGGCCTGGGCGATGTCGCCTAGTTCGGCCGCCTTTGCCCGCGCTATCTCGGCATTGATGTCGAGCACGGCAATCCGTGCGCCCTTCGCCGCGAAGGCGCTGGCGACGGCCGAGCCGATGCCGGAGGCGCCGCCGGTGACGAGCGCGACCTTGCCGGTCAGCGGGAAATTCAGGTCGATATCGGGAGGGGTATCGGTCATCGGTCTAGCCTCGGTGCTGGTGAAGAAGCGGGGCGGGCGTACCGCCCCGCTGTCGATCGACGATTACTTGCGCATGTCCAGCAGGCTGTCGACGTTCTCAGTCGTCACCGGCGTCCACGGAACATTGTATTCCTTGTCCTTGCCGTCGTTGAACGGCATGTCGGGATACTGTGCCCAGATGTCGGACTGCGGCTGGTAGTCGCCCTTCTTCGCATGGAAGATCGCGAGATCCAGGGCACCCTGCGCCTGTGCGCGGGCATCCTGCAGGATCGACGTCATCGTGCCTTCCTTGACCGCGGTGAGCGCGTCGGTGATGCCGTCGATGCCGGCAATCGCGAAGTCGTCCACCTTGAGGCCTGCGGCCTTGATCGCCTCGATCGCGCCGAGCGCCATCTCGTCGTTCTGGCCGATCACGCCGTTGATCTGGCCGGCATGCGAGGTCAGCCAGTTTTCCATCAGCGTCTGGGCTTCGGCACGCGACCAGTTGGCGGTCTGCTGCTCCAGGACCTTGACGTCAGGGCATTCGGCCAGCGCCTTCTGGTTGCCTTCGAGGCGGGAGATCTGCGCCGACTGGCCGATCGGGCCTTCGATGATGACGACGTTGCCCTTGCAGCCGATCTTGTCGAGAACCGTCTTGGCTTCCATGTAGCCCGAGATCGTGTCGTCGGAGCCGACATAAGCGGTCAGCAGGTCCGAGTTGACGCGGGTGTTGGAGCCGACGACCGGGATGCCGGCGTCATGGGCGGCCTGGACGGCGGTCGCGCCGGCCTCGATGTCGATCGGCACGAAGATGATCGCGTTGAACTGCTGCGTGATCATCGTGTTGAACTGTTCCTGCTGGACCAGTGCATCGTACCGGCCGTCGAAGACGGTCAGTTCGATCTCGCCGTTCTTGACGGCCGGATGCTCTTCGAGCGCGGCCGACCAGATCTGCATGAATTCGGCGTTGAGGCCGTAGGGTGCGGCGCCGATCTTCAGCTTTTCCTGGGCGATCGCCGAGGATGCCAAGAGGGCGGTGGCGGAAGCAAGCGCTATCAATAGTCTTTTCATTTCAGTCTCCTCCGTGGGTATTCCGGCCGCCGTCATGGCAGGCCGTTTCGTCGACGGGCGCGGCGCGCCCGTATCTGCCGGGGGTCAGGCCCCCTGATTTCGCTTCTGGTCGAGCATCACGGCGCCGACGATGAGGGCACCCTTGAGGACCTGCTGGTAGTAGGACTGGATGCCCATCAGATCGAGGCCGTTGTTCATGACGCCGATGATGAGGGCGCCGATCAGCGTGCCGGTCACCCGGCCGACGCCGCCCGACAGGCTGGTGCCGCCGATGACGACGGCCGCGATGGCGTCGAGTTCGTAGGCGATGCCGGCCTGCGGCAGCGCCGAGCCCGTGCGGGCCGACAGGATCATGCCCGCCAGGCCGGAGAGCGCGCCCGAAATCGCATAGACGGTGAAGCGGATGCGGCTGACATTGATGCCCGAGGTCTTGGCCGCATGCGGGTTGCCGCCGACGGCATAGATGTAGCGGCCGAAGCGCGTGCGGGTCAGCACCCACCAGGAAACGATGAAGACGACGGCGAGGATGACCACGGGCATCGGTATGCCGAGGATGTTGCCGGTGCCGATCCAGCGGAATTCCGGGGTCAGGGCCGGAACCGGCCGGCCGCCGCCATAGATCAACGTCATGCCGCGCGCCGCCGACAGCATGCCGAGCGTCGCGACGAAGGCGGGAACCGCAAAGCGCGAGACGATCAGGCCGACGATCGCGCCGCAGCCGACGCCGACGAGGATGCCGACCGCAAGGGCCAGGATCATCGGATAGGGCGCACCGGAAAAACCTGCGGTCGCCGATGTGGTGACGAAGCTGGCGCTGACGATGCCGGCCAGCGCCACGACGGAGCCGACCGACAGGTCGATGCCGCGCGTCAGGATGACGAAGGTCATGCCGATCGCAAGGACGCCGTTGATCGAGGTCTGCAGCAGGACGTTCGAGATGTTGCCGGGCGTCAGGAAATACTGGTTCGAGAAGGTGAGGATGACCACCAGAAGCAGGAAGGCAAGGAAGATGCCGTATTCCTGGACGATGAGCCGGCTGCGGCCGGAGCCGAACCAGGAACCTTGCTTGTTGTCGTCTCTATCGGGCACGAATGTCACCTCTCTCGGATACGTCTTGGCGCGGTCGTCTGCGGGGCTTTCGGGTCAGGTCGACAGGTGCACCAGTGTCTGCGCATCGGTCTCCGCGCGCCGGTGGATGCCGGCCGATCGTCCCTCCCGCATGACGAGGATGCGGTCGGACATGCCGAGGATCTCGTCGATCTCGGACGAGATCATCACCACGGTCCCGCCCGCAGCCGCGAAATCGCAGATGATGCGGTAGATTTCACGCTTGGCGCCGACATCGACGCCGCGTGTCGGTTCGTCCAGCAGAAGCACGCGGGGTTCGCGCAGGAACCACTTGCCGAGCACGACCTTCTGCTGGTTGCCGCCCGACAGGCCGGAAACCGGCATCGTGTCGCGCGCCGCCCGGATGCCGAAGCGGGCGATCATGTCGCTGCTCGCCTGCTGTTCGCGCGCGCCGTTCATGACGAAGGCCGGGCTCATTTCCGGCAGGCTCGCCAGGCAGATGTTGCTGCGCACGCTGTCGGTGAGATTGAGCCCCGTCAGCTTGCGATCCTCGGTGACGAAAGCCACGCCGTTGGCCATGGCGTCGGCGGGTTTGGCGATCGAGACCCGGCTTCCCTCGATGCGGATGTCGCCGCCGGACGGACGGTCGAGGCCGAACAGGCAGTTGAAGATCTCCGTCCGGCCCGAGCCCATCAGGCCGTAGATGCCGAAGATCTCGCCCTTGTGGGCGGTGAACGAGATGTCCTCGATCCTGCCCGGCGAAGACAGGCCGGCGACCTCGAGGCCGGGAATGTCCGTCGGCGTGTTGGTCTTGATATATTCCTCGCCAAGCTCGCGCCCGACGATCATGCGGATCAGGCCCGGCCGGTCGATTTCGGAGAGCCTGCCGCTGCCGACATAGGCGCCGTCGCGGAAGACCGTGTAGCTGTCGGCGATCTGGAAAATCTCGGACAGCCGGTGCGAGACATAGACGACACCCTTGCCCTCGGCCTTCAGGCGTTCGATCGCCGCGAAGAGATGCTGGGCTTCCTTCTCGCCGATCGCCGATGTCGGCTCGTCCATGAAGATGACGTCGGCGTCGTGGCTCAGCGCCTTGGCGATCTCGACGAGCTGCATCTCGGCGACCGACAGGTTCATCATGTATTGCGTGGCGCGGATGTGGAATTCGAGCCTGTCGAGCAGCGCCTGCGCATTGCGGTTCATTGTCTTGAAGTCGATGCCGCCGAAGCGCGCGGAAGGCTCCCGGCCGAGATAGATGTTCTCCGCCACCGTCATGTGCGGAACCGGGCTCAGTTCCTGCTCGATGATGGCGATGCCGGCGGCAAGCGCCTCTGCCGGATTGCCGTATTGCACCGCCTCGTCACCGCGCCAGATCGTTCCGCCATCGCGCTGGTGGATACCCATGAGGATGGAGAGGAAGGTCGACTTGCCGGCGCCGTTGCCGCCGCAGAGCGCATGAACGGAACCCGCAGCCAGTTCGAAACGGCCGTCGCGCAATGCCGCGACACCGCCGAACGACTTCTTCAGTCCCTCCACCTTGAGCAGTGGCGTCATGCAATCCTCCCACGCCACGAG
>CAMPIK010000127.1 GCA_946886325.1 uncultured Shinella sp. | reverse complement strand
ACAACGACCCGCCGGCCGGTACGGCGCAGGAAAGCACGCCGACGGACGAGGATCCCACCGCCCAGTCGGGCACTGGTGGCGACAGCCAGACGACGACCGAGGACGGTTCGGTCAATTGATTTAAGCGAGGGGCTTGTTCCGCACGCGTGAGGAAGGAAGCAGTCATGCCCAGAGGCGACAAGTCGAAATACACCGACAAGCAGGAGCGCAAGGCGGATCATATTGCCGAAGGCTACGAGGACCGCGGCGTGCCTGAAGAGGAAGCCGAGCGCCGGGCTTGGGCGACCGTGAACAAGGAAAGCGGCGGCGGCAACAAGTCCGGCTCCGGCCGCGGCAATGCGGACACGCACGAGGCCTCCCGCAAGGGCGGGCGCAAAGGTGGCGCAGCCTCTGCCGCAAGGCCGGCTGCGGACCGTTCGGCGTCTGCCAAAAAGGCGGCCGAAACCCGCAAGCGCAATGCTTCCCATGCGCATTGATGAGACATTTGCCG
This sequence comes from uncultured Shinella sp., assembly GCA_946886325.1. The sequence goes on along the minus strand of CAMPIK010000127.1, from coordinate 6,243 downwards.
AAGATAGGCGTGATGCTTTCAAGGTTCTTGCCATGACGGAGCTACAGCACCCGCATGAGCCACCGCCCAACCCCGGCCCAATGCCGCCGCCGGGCGAACCGGGCTATCCGCCCATCGAGGAGCCAGAGCCTGACACTCTGCCGGATGAAGAGCCCAATCCCAATCCCGACGAGAACCCGGGACCGGAGAAGTATGCCCAAGGCGCAGGTATTCGCCTTTACGCGTGAGGCTTTCGCCCTATCTCGGCCCTTGGGACCGACCGAACCAAAGAGGGATGATGAGGCGCAGGGGGACGAAAACGCAAACAGGGACATGGATCTGTCTTCCGCTTCTGGCGGGCGCGGTGCTTTTGCAGGGCTGCGCCGGCCCGCAGTCGGCCTTGCAGGCTGACGGCGAGGAAGCCGAGGCAATCGTCACGCTGCTCTGGGTCACCACGATCGGCGGCGCCGTCATCTGGCTCGCGGTGGTCGGGGCCATGCTCTTCGCCATTCGCCGCCGCCGTCACGCGCTCTCTGAGCGCGGCGCTCGCAGCCTGATCCTCTGGTGCGGCGTTGTCCTTCCGAGCTTCATTCTCTTCGCGCTTCTCGCGTTCACGCTCTGGCGCATGCCGATGGCCCGGCCTTGGTTTGATCCGGGCGACCAGCCCGTGACGATCGAGGTGACCGGCGAGCAGTTCTGGTGGCGGCTTCGTTACCTCGACGACAAGGGTGACGTTCTCTTCGAAACGGCCAATGAACTCCGGATGCCCGTCGGGGAGCGTGTGCGTTTTCTCCTCAAGGCCCATGACGTCATTCATTCCTTCTGGATACCGGCTCTCGGCGGCAAGATGGACATGATCCCCGGCCGCACCAATGTGCTTTCGCTGAAGGCAATCCGGACTGGCGTCTATCGCGGGCCATGCGTCGAATTCTGCGGCACCTCGCATGCCTTGATGAACATTGATGCCGAAGTCGTCGAGAAGGCCGAGTTCGACCGCTGGGTCGAGCGGCAGCGTGCAGCCGGACAGCGTTCCGGAGCGACCAATGACGAGGCGTTTCTGAAGAACGGCTGCGGCGGCTGTCATGCCGTGCGCGGGACCGAGGCCACGGGCGAGCTCGGGCCGGACCTCACGAACTTCGCCGGGCGCAAGCGCATCGGCGCCGGCACGGCCGCAAACACCGCGGAGAACCGCAAGCTGTTCGTCCGCAATGCCGGCCGGATGAAGCCGGGCGTGCAGATGCCGGCCTACGAGACGCTGCCCGAGGCCGAACTCGATGCGATCGTCGCCTATCTCGGAGGGCTCAGATGAACGCGCCGCGCCTGAACGAGTTTTCGGCAGAGGAACGCGCGGCCCAGGAGGCCCGCCTGCGCGAGGTCTGGCGCACGCCGTCCGGCTGGCGCTACTGGACCTCCGTCAACAACACCGAGATCGGCCTCTGGTATGCGGCAACGGCTTTCGCCTTCATGCTGTTTGCCGGCGTGCTGGCGCTGCTCGTGCGCGTGCAGCTTGCAGTGCCGGACAACGATTTCCTGACGGCCGAGCTCTTCAACCAGGCCTTCACGCTGCACGGCACGGTGATGATGTTCCTCTTCGCCGTGCCGATCTTCGAGGCGGTGGCGATCTATCTCCTGCCGGCAATGCTCGGCGCGCGCGAACTGCCGTTTCCGCGGCTGTCCGCCTTCGGCTTCTGGAGCTTCCTGATCGGCGGCATCTTCGTCTGCGGATCGATCTTCTTCAACGCGGCACCCAATGCCGGCTGGTTCATGTATCCGCCGCTGGCGACCGACAAGCAATATTCCGGCATCGGCGCCGATATCTGGCTGCTCGGCCTCTCCTTCATCGAGGTCGCCTCGATCGCCGCCGCCGTCGAGCTCATCGTCGGCATCATGAAGTGCCGGGCGCCCGGCATGCGCATCAACATGATGCCGCTCTTTGCCTGGTATCTGCTGATCGTCGCCGGCATGATCCTCTTCGCCTTCCCGCCGCTGATCGCCGGCGACATCCTCTTCGAGATGGAGCGGATGTTCGGCTGGCCGTTCTTCGATGCGACGCGCGGCGGCGATCCGCTGCTCTGGCAACATCTTTTCTGGATCTTCGGCCATCCCGAGGTCTACATCATCTTCCTGCCGGCCATCGCGCTGATGGCGATGATCGTGCCGACCTTCTCGCAGCGACCGATCGTCGGCTATTCCTGGATTGTTCTGGCCGCCGTCGGCACCGGGTTCCTGAGCTTCGGGCTCTGGGTCCATCACATGTTCACCACCGGCCTGCCGCAGATATCGCTCGCCTTCTTCTCGGCCGCCTCCGAGGCGGTGGCGATCCCGACCGGCGTGCAGATCTTCGTCTTCATCGCGACCATGCTGGCCGGCCGGGTGATCTTTTCCGTGCCGATGCTCTTCGGCACGGGCGGGCTGGCGATCTTCGTCATCGGCGGCCTGACCGGGGTGATGGTGGCGCTGGTGCCGATCGACTGGCAGGCGCACGACACCTATTTCATCGTCGCCCATCTGCACTACGTGCTGATCGGCGGCATGCTCTTTCCCGTGGTCGCGGGGCTCTACTACTATTATCCGCTGCTCGGCGGGCAGAAACTCTCGGACAGCCTCGGCAAGGTCGCGTTCTGGCTGATGTTCGCAGGTTTCAACATCGCCTTCTTCCCGATGCATCTCTCGGGCCTGCGCGGCATGCCGCGGCGCGTCTTCACCTATCCGGGCGATGTCGGCTGGGACTGGCTGAACCTCATCTCGACGGTCGGCGCCTTCATCTTCGCATCCGGCGTGCTGCTCATCGTCTTCGACGTGCTGCGGCCGAAGCGCGGCAAGCCCGCGGGCGAGGTCAACCCGTGGAATGCCGGCACGCTGGAATGGGTGGCCGAGCCGGAAGAGACCTGGGGCGTGCGCTCGATCCCGATCATCCGCAGCCGCTATCCGCTCTGGGACCAGCCGGAGATCCGCAGGGAAATCGCCGAGGGACGATACTTTCTTCCGGACGCAAAGGAAGGCTATCGCGAAACCATCGTCACGTCAGTGCTGGACGCCGAGCCGGTGCAATGCCTGCGCGTCGGCGGGACCTCCTATCTCGCCATGCTGAGCGCGGTCTTCCTGGGGGGCGTCTTCATCGCACTCACCTTCCACTGGTGGATCATCGGCTCGCTCTGCGGCGCTGCCTTCCTCGCCACGATCCTCTGCTGGCTGTGGACCGGCACGGCGCAGATCCCCGAGGCGCCGGAGAAGGATGTCGGCATGGGCCGCTCGCTGCCGCTCTACATGTCCGGCCCGGCCTCGGTCGGCTGGTGGGCGATGTTCATCACCATGGTGGGAGACGGCACCGCCTTCGGCAGCCTGCTCTTCGGCTATTTCTTCTACTGGACGATCCACGAGGATTTCACCAACGGCATCGCCGGGCCGGGTGTCGTCTGGCCGATGGCGAGCCTCGCACTCTTCCTTGCCGGCTGGGTCGCCATGCTTGCGGCTCGCCGGCTGAATGCATTGGACCGCGTCGGTCTCACCCGTTTGCTGATTGTGCTCGCGATGCTGCTGACGGCGGCCGGTGCCGCGGCCTGCCTGGCGGGGCCTTGGGCCTACGACATGGACCCGACCAGCCATGTCTACCCCGCGATCGTCTGGGTCCTCGTCATCTGGCTGGCGGTGCATGCGGCCGTCGGCCTCATCATGCAGGCCTACTGTCTGGCGGGCAGCCTCACCGGTCGCCTGACGGCGCGCTACGACATGGATCTTGGAAATGTCGTGCTCTACTGGCATTTCCTCGCGGTCACCGCCGTTTCGACATTGCTCGTCGTCGGCCTCTTTCCGGAGGTGCGCTAGCCATGCGACTTCTGCCCCGCGAGATCGAAAGCCTCTGGACGCTCTTCACCGCGCCGGTCGTCTGGGCGCTGCATTTCCTCGTGTGCTACGTCGTGGTGGCGGTCGCCTGCGAGAAGGGACCGGCACATCTGGACACAGTGCGATGGGTGCTGGGGGTCGTGACGGTCGTCGCGCTCGCGACGATCGTGCTCTCCGCCTATCTCGCCTGGCGGCAATGGGGCTTCGGCACCGACGACCCGCCGCATGATGCGCCGACGCGCACCGACCGCTCGCTCTTCCAGGGTTTCGCCACCCTGCTTCTCTCGGGCCTCAGCTTTATCGCCGTGCTCTTCGCCGCCGCACCCCTGATCTTCATCGCGGGGTGTTTCCCATGAGGCGCGCGGTGCTGATCCTTGGGCTTGTCCTTCTGGGCGCCAGCGTCTGGTCGGCGTTCGGCCTGTTTGACGAGGCCGGGTTTACCGGCCACATGATCGTGCATATGGCGATCGTCGTCGTCGTGGCTCCGTTGATGGCCTTCGGGCTTGCGGGCTCTCGCCTCGACGTCACGCAGGACAAGGCCTGGCTGGCACCCCTGCCGATGTCGCTCTTCGAACTGGTGACGGTCTGGTTCTGGCACGCCCCGGCTATCCGGGCGGCCGCCGATCGATCCGCCGTTGTCGGCGTGATCGAGATCGTGACCTTTCTCATGGCAGGGCTGCTGCTCTGGCTCGCTTCCATCGGAGCGAGCCGGACGGGCTCCCTCGAAAAGCGCCTGTCCGGCGTCGTGGCGCTGCTCCTGACGTCGATGCACATGACGCTTCTCGGCGTGCTGCTGACCATGGCGCCGCGGCCGCTCTACGGCACCGGACCGGCGACATGCCTCGGCTTCGTGCTTTCGCCGGAACAGGACCAGCAGGTCGGCGGCGTCGTGATGCTGCTTCTCGGCGCCGTCGCCTATCTGGTCGGCGGGCTTGCCCTGTTCGGTTCCGTCATGCGGGGGCGGCCCCAAACGGAGGCGATGCGATGAGGATATCCCGCCGCCTGGCCATCGCCATCATTGTCGCCTTGCCGCTTCTTGGCGTGATGATCGCCGGATTCGGGCTGATCGGCGTCGATGCGCGCTCGGGGCACTGGCGGGCGACGGAGTGGGTCCTGCACTGGGCGATGCGCTCGTCGGTTCGTACCGCAGCGCTTGGAACGGAGGCGGGAGAGCCGGTGGATGCCGAGGCCGTGCTGCCGATGGCGGCCGGGCATTTCGAGCGCGGATGCGCGATCTGCCACGGTTCGCCGGCCGAAGTCCGGTCGCCCGCCGTCATGGCCATGCTGCCGGTGCCGCCGGACCTTGCCACGGTGGTCGACAGCTGGAGCGACGCGGAACTCTTCGTCATCGTGAAGGACGGCGTGCGTTACACGGGCATGCCGGCCTGGCCGGCGGACGGGCGGGGCGACGAGGTGCGGGCCATGGTGGCCTTTCTCCGCCAGCTGCCCGGCATGTCGGCGGCCGACTATGCGAAACTGGCGGCCGGCGCGCGCGGCGACGATCTGATCGGCTATTGCCAGTCGTGCCACGGGACGGAGAAGCTGTCCCCCGCAGCGCCGGTGCCGAGCCTCGACGGCCAATCCGAGGCCTATCTTGCGGCCAGCTTCTATGCAGGACGTCCGGCACAGGTGCGTCCCGCGACGGATACGCCTGCCGGGGACGACGACCGGGCTGCCCGGCTTGCCCGGTCAGGCGATCCGGAGCGCAAGATCGCCGCCTGCAACCGCTGCCACGACGGCCGCAATCCGGCCTATCCGCTCATCGCAGGGCAATCGCCGGCCTATATAGCCGCGCAACTCCGGCTGTTTCGCGATGGAAAACGCGGCGGCACGGCGCATCATGACCTGATGCACGCGGCAAGCCGCACGCTGGAAGACCGGGACATCGAAGCGCTGGCCGACTATTTCGGTGGTTGACGGGGTTTAGAACAGCGCGTCGTCGAAGAGGTCTTCGTCGCTCGTCGCGGTGCTTGCGGCCGGTGTCTCGACGGTGGTGCCGAAGATGCGGGCGTGGATTTCCCGTTCCGAGACCATCGTATAGGTCTTTGCGATCCGCGGACCGAGTTCGGCCAGCGCGGTTTCGATACCGTCCCTGTCGAGCGAGTCGGTCTCAAGCAGTTCGCCGGCGCGGTTGGCGCAGTCGACGAGCACATCGCCGAGTTCGGCCTTGAAATCCAGCCTTGCGATCGACGTCGACGCCTTGGTGGAGACGTCCTGGCTGCATTGGCGCAGGGCCGCCATGTCGCGTTCCATGCGATCGGCGGCGCCGTGAATGCTGTTGAGGGCCTGCTCCAGCCGCGCATCGAGCGAGCCGTCCGCCTCGGAGAGCGTATCCGTCGCGGCGAGTTTCGTCGCGTCGACCTCGAGCGACTGGAGGGCGGTGAGAATCTTCTGGGCGGTATCGTCGAGCGTGCCGGAGAA
>CAMPIK010000126.1 GCA_946886325.1 uncultured Shinella sp. | reverse complement strand
TCCTCGGCCGCGCCGCCACCCGCATCATCAACGAAGTCCGCGGCATCAACCGCGTGGTCTACGACGTGACGAGCAAGCCGCCGGGCACGATCGAGTGGGAATAGTTTTCTAAGGTACGAATCCGCTCTTTCAAAACGCCAGCGATTGCTGCGCCGGTTCCGGTGCGGCGAAGGTCTTGCCTTCCAGTTCCAGCATCTTCTGTTTCGATGACGCGCCGCCGGGGGCGGAGAAGCCGCCGAGTTTGCCGCCGGCGGCGAGGACGCGGTGGCAGGGGATGATCAGGGCGACGGGGTTCCTGGCCATGGCCTGGCCGACGTCGCGCGCGGCTTCCGGGCCGCGGCCGATCGCGCTTGCGAGCGCTCCGTAGGTCGTGGTCTCGCCCCAAGCGACACGGCGTGCCGCGTCATAGATTGCCCGAAACGCTTCGTCCACGTCTGAAAGGTCGAGTTGCACATCGGCGAAATCCGCCGGCTCGCCCGCGAAATACCGCTGCACCGCCGCGACGGTCTTGCCGATGTCCGCCGGGGCCGATGCCGGCCGGGCGCCGGGCAGCCGGCGAAGCATCAGCCGTTCGGTCTCCTTCGCGCTTGACGTCGGAAGCTGGAAACGGACCACGCCCTTCGCGTTCCACGCGATGGCGCAGAAGCCGCCTGCCGTCTCGAACACCGCGTAGTCGTTTGCTGCCTCGCCCATCGGCGTTCTCCCATGCCGGTCATGCTCAATATCGATGCGCGGCGCCGGATTTTCAACCGATCGCGTCCGGACGCGCCACCCGAAACGGCAATACTCCACCCAAAATCGCGGCTTGCACCTCTCGTCGCGAGCCCGCATAAAACCCCGCAATATCAAATGGGAAGGCTGATCAATGGACATATCCGAGATCGTCATCGCGGGCGACACGCCGGGGGTCGAATGGCGTGTGCCGGTGTTCCGCTTCACTGGGACGGACGCGGGCGCGCCCTCGGTCTATCTCCAGGCAGCGCTTCACGCCAGCGAACTGCCGGGCACCGCACTTCTGCATTTTCTCTGCGCACGCCTCAGACAGGCGGAAGAGGACGGTGCGATCCTCGGTGATATCACCGTCGTGCCGCAGGCAAATCCGATCGGTCTGTCGCAAGTCCATTTCGGCGAGATGCAGGGCCGGTTCGATCTCGGCTCGCGCACCAATTTCAACCGCGACTTTCCGCTGATCGCGCTGGATGAACGCGACGACCTGCTGGGCAAGGATATGCCGTTGACAGCCGTCAACCGGCTGAAACGCGAGCTGCTGCACAGGGCGCTCGGCGCCGATCTGGTGCTCGATCTCCATTGCGACGACGAGTCCGTGCAATATGCCTATATCGATGCGGCCTTCTGGCCGGAGGCGGCGGACCTTGCGAGCGCGCTCGACATGCAGGCCGTCTTTCTGTCGGACGGCGAAAGCACGGCCTTCGAGGAAGCCGTCGGCCACGCCTTCAAGCGCCAGGGCGGCGAGACGCTTACGACCGTACCGGGCCGGCTTGCGGTGACGCTTGAACTGCGCGGCACGCGGGATGTGTCTCCGGCGATGGCACGGGCAGATGCCGAGGGGCTTTGGCGCTTTCTCGCCGCACGCGGCGTCGTCCGGGATGCGGTGCGGCTGGAGACCTTTGCCGGCCCCGCCGTCTCGCTCGACCATATCGACATGATCCGCGCGCTCGAGGCAGGCACGGTCCTGTTCGACCGCGACGTCGGCGAACGGGTGGAGGCCGGCGATCGGCTTGCCACGATCATCACCCGGCCCGGCCATGCCGACGGTGTGCTCGAAATCCGCGCCGGGCGCGCCGGGCTGATCGCGACGCGGACCTCTGACCGCTTCGTGCGCCGCGGTGGCGACCTGATGAAGATCCTCTGCAGCGAACCGGCGACCGCGGGCCGCAAGCCGGGCACGCTGGAGGACTGACGGGGCAAGCCGGAGAAAGGAAGGAGGGACTGGCGCTTTCGCCGTCCCCGCCCCTATATCTCAACCATGCCCTCCTCAATTGCGGGGTCGGCCGTTGCGAGAAGAGCATGTTCCAGACCCTGTCGGACTACTGGCCCCATATTCTCGTTGCGCTGTCGCTGGCGCTCGGTACGCCGGCCGCCATCCACGCCGCGATGACGAAGGAGGAAGTGCGCGCCGCCATCGGCTGGGTCGGCATCATCATCCTTTCGCCGATCGCCGGAGCCTTGATCTATGCGATCGGCGGCATCAACCGCATCCGGCGCAAGAGCCTCAATCTGCAGCGCGACGGCATTGCGGTGACCGAGTGGCAGGGGTCTGGTCCCTATTGCTGCACCGAGGACGCGGTGCGTGAGCGTTTCGGCGAGGCCATGGCGGCGATGTGGCGCCTCGGCAATGCCGTCAGCCGCTGCCGGCTGACGAATGCCAACGACATCACCATCCTCGAAACGGGCGACGAGGCCTACAAGGCCATGCTTGCCGCAATCGACGGCGCCGGGCGCAGCATCCTGCTCGAAACCTACATCTTCGACCGGGATGCCGTCGGCGAGCGGTTCGTGACGGCGCTCTCCCGGGCGGCGGCGCGCGGCGTCCAGGTCTCGGTCCTGATCGACGCGGTCGGCGCGCGTTACTCCGTGCCGAGCATCGTCGGCGCGCTTCGCGAGGCCGGCGTCACGACGCAGACCTTCAACGGCAACATCATCATGGGGCTCCGGCTGCCCTATGCCAATCTCAGGACCCACCGCAAGATCCTGCTCGTGGACGGCGAAACGGCCTTTACCGGCGGCATGAACATCCGGGCTGCCTTTTCCTCGGCACCGGGCGCAGCACCGTCCGCCCGCGACACTCATTTCCGTGTCCGCGGGCCGATCATCGGCGACCTGTTCCAGACGGCCTACGAGGACTGGCGCTTTTCGGGCGGAAAGAAGCTCACGGGCGAAAACTGGTCGATCCAAAGACCGTCGGCCGAACCTGATGGTCCGGTATTCGCGCGCCTGGTGCCATCGGGACCGGACAGGAGCCTCGAGGCGAACCACCGCATGCTGATGGGCGCCTTCTCGGTCGCCCAGGAGCGTATCCGCATCATGTCGCCCTACTTCCTGCCGGACCGGGAACTGATCAGCGCGCTGGCGACAGCCGCCCGGCGCGGCGTGGCGATCGACATCGTCGTGCCCTCGGCCAACAATCTCAAACTGGTCGATCTTGCCATGACGGCGCAGTTCGACCAGTTGCTCAAGCACGGCTGCCGCATCTGGCGGGCGCGCGGCCCGTTCGACCATTCCAAGCTCATGGTCGTCGACGGCGTCTGGTCCTATGTCGGGTCTTCCAATCTCGATCCGCGCTCGCTAAGGCTGAATTTCGAGGTAGATGTCGAGGTGATCGACGACGACTTTGCGGCGGGCGTGGAGGCCCGCATATCTCTAGCGCTCGATAATGCCATTGAAGTCCGGCTCGAGGCTCTGCGCGCACGGCCGTTCCTGCAACGGCTGGTCGAGAGGGTCACCTGGCTGGGCTCGCCCTATCTTTGACGGGGCCAGCGACAGGGTCCGCGTCCGCATAGGCCCGGTTCCAGATCGCATGCAGATCGACATGCGCCTTGATCGGCAGGTGGTCGGAGGCGATGCGCGCCAGCGGCGTGTCGTGCACATCGACGGAGGTCACGAGGTCGTGGGGATGGCCGAGCGCCCGGTCGAGCGCGAAGACGGGAAAACGCGACGGGAAGCTCGGCACGGCGCCGGAGGCCGGATCGAAGGTCGGCACCAGCGGCGAAAGCGACGAGCGCCGGCCGACCCGCCACTCGTTGAGATCGCCGACAAGGATCGTCGGCATGTCCTCGTCATCGGCAAGCGAGGCGAGGATCGCCTTCGCCTGAAGCTGGCGCGAACGCTTGAGCAATCCGAAATGGGCGGCAACGACCCGCATCCGGCCGACGTTGAAATCGATATTGACGACGAGCGCGCCGCGCGGCTCGACGCCCGGCAGCTTCAATTGCTGGACCTTCTGCACCTTGCCCTTGCGAAACATCAGCATGTTGCCATGCCAGCCATGGCCTGTGCTCGACAGCGCGGTGATCGGCACGGGCACGAGATTGCAGTCGCGCTCCAGCGAGGCCAGGTCGAGCAGGCCCGAGCGCGCGCCGAAGCGTTTGTCCGCCTCCTGGATGGCAATCACGTCGGCATCGATCTCGGCGATGACGCGCGCCGTGCGTTCCGGGTCGAACCGCCGGTCGGTGCCGACGCATTTATGCACATTATAGGAGGCGACGACCGTGTCTCCGGCGTCGCGGTTTGCCGAGAGCGGACGGTGTCCGCGACGGTTGCGGATCGCCGACAGGATCGCGGCCGAATTCATCTTGTCGCGCAATATCCGGTCCACGAGCCTTCCCTTTTCCGCCGCATCGCATCCTAACCTTGTCTCTTCGAAACGGGCAACCGCGGCAATGGTTCAACGCGCCGCGAAGCCTTGACGACTGGACGGCCGAGGCGGTCGGATTCCGGCAAATCCCGCTCGAATTCTTCGCCGGAATCCCGTAAACGATGGCATCCCGACCACCTGCGCAAGGAACCCCGCTCATGTTCGACAGCCTGACCCGCCAGCCCGACGATCCGCTTCTGGCCCTGATCGGGCTCTATCGGGCCGATGCGCGAGCGGAAAAGATCGATCTCGGCGTCGGCGTCTATCGCGACGAGGAGGGCGCGACGCCGATCTTCCGGGCGGTGAAGGCCGCCGAACGCCAACTGGTCGAAAGCCAGCCGACGAAGGCCTATGTCGGCCCCGAGGGCAACCCGGTTTTCCTCGACCATCTCTGGGCACTGACGGCCGGCGATGCCGGACGGGGACTGGCGAAGGCGGCGCTGCAGACGCCGGGCGGGTCCGGCGCGCTTCGGCTTGCGGCCGACCTGATGGCGCGCATGGGCACAAGGCGCATCCGGCTCGGCCTGCCGAGCTGGCCGAACCATGCCAGCATCTTCAAGGCGGCGGGGCTGGAGGTCGTCGGCTACCCGTTCTTCGACGTGCCGTCGCAGGCGGTGCTTTTCGACCGGATGATGGAGGCGCTTGAAGGCGCTGAACGCGGCGACGCCGTCCTGCTGCATGCGAGCTGCCACAATCCGACCGGGGCGGGACTGACTGCAGAACAATGGTCGCTCGCCGCGGCTGCAATTGCCAAGCGCGGCCTGCTGCCTCTCGTCGATATTGCCTATCAGGGCTACGGAAAGGGCCTCGACGCGGACGCGGCGGGTCTCCGCCACCTGATCGCAACCGTTCCGGAAGCGCTCGTCGCCGTCTCCTGCTCCAAGTCGTTCGGGCTCTACCGCGAACGGACCGGCGCGATCTATGCGGTCACGCAGTCGGCGGAGTCCGCAACGACGGTGCGCAGCAATCTCGCGGCGCTTGCCCGCACCAGCTATTCCATGCCGCCGGATCACGGCGCGGCCGTCGTTGCGACGATCCTCGGGGATGAGGCGCTCAAGGCCGACTGGATGGCCGAACTGGAAAGCATGCGCGGCCGCATCGTCTCGATCCGCGAGCGGCTGGCCACGGGCCTTGCGCGCCGCTGGCAGGTCCTGACGGCGGTCGCCGGGCAGGAAGGCATGTTCTCGCTGCTGCCGCTTGAAGAGGCCGACGTGATGCGGCTTCGCGCCGAGCACGGCATCTACATGCCGGGTTCCGGCCGCATCAATATTGCGGGGCTGAAGAGCGCCGAAGTCGACGACGTCATCGAAAAGTTCCTGAGCCTCTGAGATGAGCACCGCACCCGCCGAACCGGTCGAACGGCATTCGATCGCCGAAGACGCCATCGCCCTTCTCGTCGGCACGCTGTTCGTGTCGCTGGGCGTCGTCATCTACACCAAGGCCGTGCTGCTTGCCGGCAGCACGGCAGGCATTGCGCTGCTGCTGCAATATGCGACGGGCGTCGGCTTCTGGACGGTTTTCTCGCTCGTCAACCTGCCCTTCTATGCGCTGGCGCTGAAGCGCATGGGCTGGCAGTTCACGCTCCGGACCTTCATCGCCGTCTCGCTGGTCTCGCTCTTCACGATGCTCACCGGTTCCTGGGTCACCTTCGCCCATCTCGATCCGCTCTATGCGGCGATCATGGGCGGGGCGCTCAACGGCTGCGGGCTGCTGATCCTCTTTCGTCATCGCACCGGGCTTGGCGGCATCAATATCCTCGCCATCTATCTCCAGGAACGCACCGGGCTTCGCGCCGGCTATTTCCAGCTCGGCGTCGATTTCGCGATCCTCGCCGTTGCCTGGTTCGTCATCCCGGCCGACCGGCTCGCGCTTTCCGTGCTGGCCGCCGTGGTCGTCAACATGACGCTCGCGATCAACCACCGGCCGGGACGATATGTCGGGGTGACGTGAGCATGCGCACGCTTTAGGAAGACGCCGGACCATCAGGCAAGGAGAGGCGCGTGACCGTCACCATCTACGGCATCAAGAACTGCGACACGATGAAGAAGGCGCGGACCTGGCTCGATGCCAGGGACATCGCCTACCGCTTCCATGACTACAAGGCCGAAGGCATCGACAAGGCGAGCCTTCAGCGCTTCGTCGATGCACTCGGCTGGGAAACGGTGCTGAACCGCGCCGGCACGACCTTCCGCGCCCTGCCCGATGCCGACAAGCAGGACCTCGACGCGAAAAAGGCGATTGCGCTGATGCTGGCGCAGCCGTCGATGATCAAGCGCCCGGTGCTCGACCGCGACGGCGCGCTGACGGCCGGCTTCAAGCCCGACATCTACGAGACGCTCTTCGCCTGATCACCTTGCGGCGGCGGGCCTCAGTGCAGGCCACCGACTC
>CAMPIK010000125.1 GCA_946886325.1 uncultured Shinella sp. | reverse complement strand
ATCTCGGGCTCGCGCTGGAGACCATGCACGTCATTGATGATGTGCGCGCCGGCGGCGATTGCAAGACGCGCGGTTTCCGCCCGGAACGTGTCGATCGAGATGATAGCTGCGCCTTCCCGCGCCAGCGCTTCGATCACCGGCAGGACCCGGTCCTGTTCCTCGCCCGCCGTCACCGTCGCGGCGCCCGGACGGGTCGATTCCCCGCCGATATCGACGATGTCAGCCCCCGCCTCGATGCAGCGCATCGCATGGTGAACCGCCTGGGCGGGACCGTCGAAACGGCCGCCATCGGAAAAGGAATCCGGCGTGACGTTGACGATCGCCATGATCCGGCCGGTCGGGCCGAGCTCAAGGGTGCGGCCGTGGGCCAGCGACCAGCGAAAGGGGCTGAAGGGGGATCTCATGGAGACATCCGCGGCTTCCGTGCCGGAAGCCCGAGTTTGGTGTTGCGCTTGGCCAGCCTATGCCCCAAGCTTGGCGGAAGTTCAACCGGCCTGGGCATTCCCCGGCGCATCGAGGAAAGCGGTCGCCGCGAGGCGGACCCGAACCGGGACCATATTCATGCCGGCATCGCCATTGCGTCTTCGTCTCGCCTGCCTCGCCATCTTCACCGGTTTTGCACTGCCTGCGGCGGCCGAAACCCTGACGACCAAGACCTTTTCCTACTTCACCGTCGGCGGAAAATCGGCGGCCGAACTGGACGACGAACTCAACCGCCGCGGACCGCTGATGAAATCCGGCACGCGCCACCCCGGCGCGACGAAGATCAAGTTCGGCGGCTCGGTGACCTATGTCATGCGCGGCGGAAAATGCGCCGTCGGCGATGCCGATGTCACGCTCTCGACCAACATCATCCTGCCGCGCTGGAAGCATCGCCGCCGCGCCAGCGCCTCGCTCGGGCTGATCTGGGACACGCTGTCGAGCGACATCAAGCGGCACGAGGAACGCCATGCGGAAATTGCCCGCATCCATGCCCGCAAGCTCGAACGCACCTTGCGGACGCTGAGGCCGGAGGCGAATTGCGAACGCATGCAGGCCCGCGTCGATCGCGAGACGACGGATGCGGTGACCGCGCATGACAAGGACCAGGCCCGTTTCGACCGGGTCGAATCGCGCAATTTCAATGCGCGCATGATGCGCCTGCTGGCCCACCGGCTTGACCGGATGAAGCAGTAGGCCCGGCCAATCCCTGCCGCCCATGTATTTCCTGCTGATCCCTTAATAGAGATACAGCTTTGTGCCCGAAGGGCTCAAAATTCCCATCAAATGACTGGTGAATTCTAGCGATAGCGCATATGCGAGAATCGCTCTAGATTCATTCCAACAGCTTACGGGAAGGACGAGTTTCCCTTCCTCTTCAGTCGAATTCAGTGTTTTTGACAGGTTCTCCTGGCGCGTCCCATTTGCAGCAGGCGTCTCCTCCCTCGCCTTTCTGCGATGCGCCCTCCTGGCCTCGCTCGTCTCCAAAAGACCGGCGAGGCATTTTTTTCTTGCCTCTACTCGGGCTTTCCCAGCTTCTTCTTGATACCGCTCGACGATGTCGAGTATTGCACCGCCGGCTTCTTGCCCGGCTGAAGAAAGCCGCGCACGGCCTGCGTCATCAGCGCAGCCTCGTGAAAGGCCGACAGGATGAGGCGCAGCTTGCCGGGATAATCGCAGGCATCGCCGATCGCATAGAGGCCGGGATGCGCGGTAGCATAGCGCTCTGTGTCGGTCAGGAAAGCGCCGCGGCTGCGGGTCATCGGCCAGTCCGCCGCCGGTCCCGCCGACAGCACAGCCGCTTCACCCTCGATCGCGGACGGCAGAAACGTGCCGAGCCCCGTCGCGAGCACCAGCGCCCGACCTCGATAGAGCCTCCCAGCACCCGTCTTTACAGAACAACCGTCTGCGCCGGCCGAGATGTCGATCACCGTTTCGTCGAGGCTGAAGCGCGGCGCGAACGGCTCGATCTGCCGCAACAGGCGGGCCGTGAGCTCTTCGCCGGCGATCTCCGGGAAGCCCGGAACGTCATAGATCGGCTTGTCGGGATAGAGCACCGCGCATTGCCCGCCCGGCCGGTCGAGACTGTCGATCAGGCGGCAGGTGAGGCCGTAGAGACCGAGCTGGAAAACGGCGAAGAGCGCTGCGGGACCGGCGCCGACAAGCACGATATCGGTTGCGGCGTCATCGGCCACGTCGGTCCCCTCGCCCAGCCTCGCGTCAGGCCTGCCGCTCCGGAACGTGCACGACAAGCCCGTCCAGCGCGTCGCTCATCTTGATCTGACAGGAAAGCCGCGACGTCGGACGAACGTCATAGGCGAAATCCAGCATGTCCTCTTCCATCGCCTCCGGAGCGCCGACGGTCGCCGTCCAGGCGTCGTCGACATAGACATGACAGGTGGCACAGGCACAGGCGCCGCCGCATTCGGCCTCGATGCCCGGAATGGAATTGCGCACGGCATTTTCCATGACCGTTGAGCCGTTGGCGACATCAAGTTCGTGGCGTGCCCCGTCGAAAGCGACAATGGTGAGTTTTGTCATGATGCGTCCCGGATGTTTGACCTGTCTGGCTGAGAGCCATGAATGAACCGGCTCTTCGCGTCGAAAACCGCCGGATTTCCGGCGGTACTTCCAACAAATCCAGTCGACAGTCAACATCGCCGGTGCCGGGCCGGCGTCGCAGTCCCGCGCGCGCCGTCCGCTGTGCTGCCGGCGCCTCCTTATAATGAGGTCAGCGGCAGAGCTTGAGGATGAAGTTTTCGGCCTCGACGACGGCGGCGCCGACGGAGGCCATGGCCGAGGGGCTCATGGCGTTGTTTTCGAGCATCTCCGCAGCGCGGGCGACGGCGTTTGCGCCGATGGCCTGGGCGGCACCCTTCAGGCGATGGGCGGCGGCCTCGCGGCCCGCGGCGTCCGACATCGCGATGTCCTTCATCAGTTGCCTTGCCTGACGCGCGAAGACCTGCAGCACTTCCAGTTCGAGAGCCTTGTCGCCCATGGTCTGGTTTGCGAGAAACACGAGATCGATCGGGCGCCCCTTCGACGGACACGCACCGCTTGCGTTGTCCGGTGCCTCGAAGGCTATGTTGAGAGCTGCCATTGCCAATGTCCTTTTTACGCTACTCTTGTTGTTTCGTTGTGACGCGCGACCGGCCCGATTGCCTGTTGCCGGAAGCTGCCTGCCTGACCGTCACCATGGCAGGGACGACGCCATCAGGCTGTCCCCCATGATACAGTCCGCAAGCGGGCCTGATCGTCGATCTTGCGTGCAGGAAGCGCCTATCCGATTAAATCGCGGCGCAATAGGGGCCGAAATCACCAACTATGGTTAACGCCCGTTAAAATCGGTGATTACCGAGTATTTCCAATTTGATACAGGAATCGCCGTCGTTAACTTCCTGTTAAGATTCAAAGGAAGGGAGATGGCAATCAATTGTGTGATAGGGGCTAATGTGTCACTACGATACGGTTAGGGTCTTGCTTGCGCCCGAATTGGCGCGACAGTCCCGTGGATGACGCCGATCCGAGGGTATTTCACCGTCGGGATTCGGGTTATCCGCAGATGTGGAATAGGGTGGCGGCGATGTCACGGACCATGAGGGTTCGTCGAGGCGTCAGCTTCCGCGGAGATCTCACGGCCCTCTTGTTTGCTCGCGGCGAGCGGGCGGGACGGCTGCTCCGGAAAAATTGTAACGAGGCGTAACCGCATGGCGACAAACAAGTCCAACGAGTCGATCGACGACAAGGCATTCCAGGCCCTGGAAGAAGCGCTCAAGATCGACTTCGATGATCTCGCACCGGCGACGCCAGCAGCCAAGGCGAAGGACGTTCCGGAGGCCCACGTGTCCGAACCTGCCGTCAACCGCGCCGCCAACGCCGCATCCGCCCAACCCCAGGCCGACCAGCCGGCAAAGAGCCTCAATCCGGAACCGGCCCCCAAGGCGCCCGTGCTGGCGCCGGCAAACGACGCAACCCGCAAGACGCCCGCCGCCATCCTGAAATCGCTCGACATGCGGTCGAACCGTTCGGCAATCCGCATGGCGGCCCTGATTTCGGTCCTCTGGGTGATCGGCGGCCTCGGCGTCGCCAACCTTCTCTATGCGCCCGAGATCTGGCAGATCCGCTCGGTCTCCGACCTGATCGCCATTCCGGGCGCCGTCGGCATGTTCTTCGCGATCGTCATGCCGATCATGCTGTTCTTCGCCTTCGCCATCATGGTGGCACGCGCGCAGGAACTGCGCAGCGCCGCCCGCTCGATGGCCGAAGTCGCCCTTCGCCTTTCGGAGCCGGAAACGGTCGCCGCCGACCGCATCATGTCGGTCGGCCAGGCCGTGCGCCGCGAGGTCTCGGCGATGAACGAAGGCATCGAGCGCACCATCGCCCGGGCGACGGAACTCGAAACGCTCGTGCATTCCGAAGTCAACGCGCTCGAGCGCAGCTATGCCGACAATGAATTGCGCGTGCGCACGCTCGTCCAGGAACTGGGCACCGAGCGCGAGGCGATCGTCAACAATGCCGAGCGCATCCGTTCGACCATCTCCGGCGCGCACGAACAGCTGCGCGAGGAGCTTGCCGTCGCCAGCGACAGCCTTGCGACCCGCATCGCGACATCGGGCGAAGCCTTCGCCTCGATGATCGACACCCGCGCCGCCATGCTGATGGAAAAATCCGACAGCGCGACGCAGACGATCGGCGCCATGCTGTCGGCACGCGCCGATTCGCTGCTTTCCACCCTCTCCTCTTCCGGCTTCGCGCTGGCAAACGAGTTCGACAGCCGCCTCGAGCACCTGACGGGCACGCTCGAACAGCAGGGCCAGAGCCTGCTGAAGCAGTTCGAGACCCGCGCCAACTCGCTCGACGTCAACACCGAGAAGCTGAATGCGGCGCTGAACGAACGCGCCCGGCAGTTGAACGAGACGTTGATCGCCCGCACCCGCGAGATCAACGAGAGCCTGACCGTCGGCCAGCAGGCCGTCGCCAGCGGCCTCGACGATGTCATCCAGTCGATGAACGCGACGCTCGACGAAAAGGGCGCGCAGTTCCGCCAGAACCTGAAGAACGCGGCCGACGACACGATCATGGACCTCGACCTGCGTTCCGGCTTCTTCGACGAGAAGATGCAGGCGACGGTCGGTCACATCGCATCGGCCTTCGACCAGCGCGTGGCGGAATTCGCCAATGCCTTCGACCAGCGCGCCGGCTCGCTCGACACCAAGCTGATGGAAAGCCTCGCGCGCATCAACGAGACGATCTCCGGCGGCCGGGACGAACTCGACGGCCTGCTGACGACGAGCATTGACAAGCTCGGCTCTGCCCTGACCGACCAGTCCTTTGCCCTTGCGACGACGCTCAGCACCGGCCAGGAAGTCTTCGAAAGCGCCGTCAGCAGCCAGGCCGAGGCGATCACCACCGCGATCGGCGGCGCCCATGAACAGATGCGCTCCGTCATGGCCGAGCGCAGCGAAGCGCTGCTGTCCGGCCTGAGCGACGCGCAGAATCGCATCGAGTCCGGTTTTGGCGCCCGTGCCGATGCGCTTGCGGACGCCGTCTCCGGCAGCGAAAAGCGCCTGGCCGAAACGCTGGACTCGCGTGGCGCGGCGCTTACCGACAATCTACAGGCGGCACAGACCCGCATGGAAGACGCCCTCGGCGCGCGGGCGGACGAAATCACCTCGTCGATCGCCGCCAGCCACAACCGGCTGGACCAGGCGCTTTCCGAGCGCACGGCCGCCCTTTCGACCATGCTGAACGAAACCGGCACCGCACTGGAAACATCCGTCACGACGGCGGCGGGTCGCGTCGAAAATGCCCTGACGGGTGCCGCCCATCAGATCGACGAGGTCGTCACCGGCCGCACGGCCAATCTCGCCTCCGTGCTCAACAACAGCACCGGTGCCATGCAGTCGGCGATCGATAATGCGGCAAACCGCGTCGAGACCGTGCTTTCGGAAGGCAGCCAGCAGATCGGCGGCGTGCTTTCCGGCCAGGTCAGTGAGTTCGCCGATGCCTTCTCCGGCCGCGCTGCCGAGATCGCCGACACGCTGTCGACGCGCGCATCCGAGCTTGCCGGGTCGCTCGTTTCCACCCATGACCAGATCCGCGCGACGCTCGACGACCGGGTGAACGCGATCAACCTCGCGATTTCCGAAGGCCGCAGGCAGCTTTCCGAGACGCTCGAGGACCAGGCAACCTCCATTGGCACCTCGATCGCCACGAGTGCCGGCATGCTGGAAATGACGCTCGAACAGCAGGAAGAAAGCTTCCGCCGGGCAATCGATACAAGTGCCGCCGCGCTCGACCAGCGGGTGCGCGAAAGCGCCGGCGCGGTCGCCGCCCATCTCGGCGAGACCTCGCGCCAGGTGGCAGAGGCGGCCGACACGTTCAGCAGCCGCATGGACGCCACGCTCGACAGCGTCACGAGCCGTTTCGACGAGACCGGCAGCCGCATGGAAACCAATCTGGGCGCGCTCGAAAACCGCATCCAGCACAGCGTTGAAAGTGTCTCCGGCCTCGTCGATACGGCCGGCAACCGCATTTCCGACACGCTGGCCGAACGCGTCTCCGAACTCGACCGCGTCAGCAGCGACGCCGCAACCCGCATCACCACCGCCCTCTCCGGCCGCGTCAACGAGATCGATGCGGCGAGCCTGACGGCGGCATCCCGGATCACCGACGCCCTCGAAGGCCGCGTTTCCGAGATCGACCGTATCGGCAGCGACGCGGCAAACCGCATTGCCGGCGCGCTCGACGGCCGCGTCGCCGAGATCGGCCGTGTCACGGGCGAAGCGGCGGACCGCATAGCCGGCACCATCGACGGTCGCGTCCAGGATATCACCCGCGTTACCGGCGATGCGGCGGACCGGATTGCCGGCACGATCGACGGTCGCGTCGATGATATCAGCCG
>CAMPIK010000124.1 GCA_946886325.1 uncultured Shinella sp. | reverse complement strand
CTGTGGGTCCTACCAACGCCACCGTCTCGCCGGCGCGAATGGAGAGGTCGATGCCCTTCACACCGCCGGGGCTGGTCGCATAGCGGAAGGACACGTCCTCGATCCGGATGGCGCCGGAGACATC
Source organism: uncultured Shinella sp. (assembly GCA_946886325.1). Next base: position 6,785 of record CAMPIK010000124.1, on the reverse strand, counting down.
CGCATCGTGGCTGCCGTGGCTTTCGGCGCGCGGTTCGTCGAGCAGCCGCAGGATGCGGCGTGTGGAGGCCATGGCGCGTTCGTAGAGGTCGGCGATCTCGGCAAGGCCGGTCATCGGCCAGAGCAGGCGCTGGGTGAGGAAGACCAACAGGCCGTAGGCGCCGACCTGCATCTGGCCGGTCAGCGTCAGCCAGCCGCCGATCAGGAACGTAGCGAGGAAGCCGGACAGGATCGCCATGCGGATGATCGGGATGAAGGCCGAGGAGACGCGGATCGCCGCGCGGTTCGCCTCGACATAGGCAAGGCTCTCGCGCGACAGCGTCTCCGTCTCGCGCGCCTCGGCGCCGAAGGCCCGGATCGTCTGCAGGCCCTGCAGGTTGGTCGTCAGCCGCGCCCCGAGATTGCCGGCCCTGGCGCGCACCGCATCGTAGCGCGACTGCGCCCGCTTCTGGAACCAGAAGGCGCCGGCGATGATGGCGGGCACCGGCGTGAAGGCGATGACGGCGATCAGCGGCGAGACGATGAAGAAGACGGCGCCGACCAGGATCACGGCGGCAAAGGTCTGGATCAGCTCGTTGGCGCCACGATCGAGGAAGCGCTCGAGCTGGTTGATGTCGTCGTTGAGGATCGTCACCAGGTCGCCGGAGCGGTTTTCCTCGTAGAAGCTCGTCGGCAGATGCTGGGCATGATCATAACAGAGGATGCGCAGCCGGTGCTGGACTTCCTGCGCCAGTCCGCGCCAGAGGATCTGGTAGAAGAACTCGAACAGCGACTCGCCGAACCAGATGAAGAAGGTGGCGATGCCGAGCAGCGTCAGCTGCTGCACGGGGTCGGTGATGCCGATCTGCGCGACGAAGGAGTCCTTGCCGCGCACCACAACGTCGAGCGCGATGCCGATCAGGATTTCCGGCATGACGTCGAAGAACTTGTTGATGACCGATGAGGCGACGGCCTTTATCACGCGGCCGCGTTCGTCGCGGATGAGCGAGAAGAGCACACGCAACGGGTGGCGAGGTCGGGCAGCGGGCGCTGCGGACGGGGGATGGGACATGCACGCGAACCTTCTGCGGAGATGGACGGCCAGACGGCGGCGGCCTGCCCGGTCCGGCTCTACAGAGGCCTTGCCGCGGTTGCAATCCCGTTTACCACATTGTCCGATTTCGTGCCTGAAAGCCCGCCGTTACCGGCATCTGTTAACGCGGCCTTAATCCTGTGGCAGGCTTCTGGATCGCAAGCCGGGGGATGATCCACCGGACGGGAACGCATGAACGCGACAGATTTTTCGTCGTTCAGTTTGACGATGGACGGCTCCTGATGACTGTCAGACCCGATATCCGCGCCTCGGCCACCGGCCCGGCACCGCTTGCCGTGCAGGTCGTGCGCCAGTATGCGCCGAGCCGCGGCGGCCTGGAGGACGTCGTCGCCAATCTCGCACGGCACCTGCAACGGCGCGGCTATCGCGTGCGCATCGTCACGCTCGACCGGGTGTTCACGGCGCCCGACCGGACATTGCCGGACCGGGAGGTCGTCGACGGCGTCGAGGTGGTGCGCATCCCCTTTTCCGGCAGCACGCGCTACCCGCTGGCGCCATCCGTCTTCCGGCATATCCGCGACGCCGATCTCGTGCATGTGCACGCCATCGATTTCTTCTTCGACGCCCTGGCGCTCGCCAAACCCTTTCACCGCAAGCCGATGGTCGCGACCACCCATGGCGGTTTCTTCCACACGCCAAAATATGCGCGGATCAAGTCGGTCTGGTTCAACACGCTGACGCGCTTCTCGGCCAGCAGATACGAACGGGTCATCGGTTGCAGCGCCCAGGATGCGCGCCGGTTCCGGCAGATCGCCGGCGACAGGGTGGCGATGATCGAAAACGGTGTCGATACGGAGAAGTTTTCGGATGCCGGGTCGCCGGTCGCCCGAAAGCGTCTGGCGACGATCGGGCGCTTCTCGGTCAACAAGCGGCTGGACAATCTGCTCAATGCCATGGTGCCACTGACACGATCCGATCCGGACTGGCGGCTCGATATCATCGGGGTGCCCGGCGACGTCACCGCCGACGACCTCGGCAGACGGATCGCGGCCCGCGGGCTCACAGATCAGGTCGCGATGCATATCGGCGCAAGCGAAGCCGAGATCAGGAATATTCTTTCGGACTGTTCCTTCTTCGCGTCGGCCTCCGACTACGAAGGCTTCGGCCTCGTCGCCATCGAGGCGATGAGCGCCGGGCTCATGCCGCTTCTCAATCCGAATACGGCCTATCGCGATCTCGCGGACAAACATGGCGAAATCCGCCTGTGCGATTTCTCGCGGGCGGACCATGCCGCAAAGGCGATCGAAGATGCCTTCGTTTCGCTTTCAAACGACGTTGCCGGCTACCGCCAGTCCGCCATGCGGGCGGCGGACGGTTATGCCTGGGAGCAGGTCGCCGCGCATTATGCCGATATCTACCGGCAGGTTCTGGGCGCCCGTGCACCCGCGCCCATGCCGGCCACCTGAGCATCCCACATTGTTCCACCGATCCGAGGAGAGGCCGATGAGCAAACGACCGACGAAGCAGACCGGCGCCCGACTGCGCCACGGCGCGATGGCCGTTCTTCTGGCGCTTGGCCTGCCGGCGCAGGCGACCGCCGCCTGCATGCGCGGCATCAATCTTTCCGGCGCCGAATTCGGCGACCTGCCGGGGGAATACAACAAGGACTACATCTACCCGAGCGACAAGACGATCGGCTATTTCGCCGGCAAGGGCTTCAACGCCGTGCGGCTGCCTTTCCGCTGGGAGCGCCTGCAGCCGCAGCTTTCCAAGGGTTTCGACAAGGCCGAGCGCGAGCGGCTGGCCGATTCCGTCGCCAAGCTGAAAAAGGCGGGCATGACTGTTATTCTCGACCCGCACAACTATGCCTATTACAACGACAGCCAGATCGGCCTGGCCGACGTCACCGACGCCCATTTCGCCGACTTCTGGAAACGGCTTGCCGAGGAATACAAGAACGATGCGGCCGTTCAGTTCGGCCTGATGAACGAGCCGCACGACGTGCCCGCGACGCAATGGCTGCGCTCCGCCAATGCCGCGATCGCCGCCATCCGCGAGACCGGCGCGACGAACCTCGTCCATGTTCCCGGAACCATCTGGACGGGCGCCCACAGCTGGGAGAACGACCGCCCCGGCGGCGCCAACGGAACCGTGATGCTCGGCATCGAGGATCCGGCAAACAACTACGCCTATGAAGTGCACCAGTATCTCGACAGCGATTTCTCGGGCACGCACGAGACCTGCGAACGCGCCGACGATGCCGTGAACGCGCTTGAGCGCTTCACCGACTGGCTGCGCAAGAACGGCAAGCGCGGCTTCCTCGGCGAGTTCGGCGGCGCGGCCAATACGGATTGCATGACCGGCATCGCCCGCATGGTCGCCTTCGTCAACGCCAATCCCGACGTCTGGACCGGCTGGACCTATTGGGCGGCCGGCGACTGGTGGCCCGCAAGCGAGGCGCTCAACATCCAGCCGACCGACGATGGCGACCGGCTGCAACTGCGCGCGCTCGAACAGGGCGGCGGCCTCCCCGCACCGGCCGGCAGTTGCGCGGCCCTCGAAACGGCCGGCTGACGGCTCAGGCGGGACGGACCGCGCCGGCGCGAAAATCGCGGGCTTCGGGCCGGCGTCTTTCGACCTGTGCTGTCGGGGACGGCGCAGGCGCCACGCTGTTGGCCGTGCCGAGAATGAACCAGAGCAATGCGGCCGTCTTGATCGAATAGAACGAGTCGCTGATCAGCATCAGAAGCAGCAGATAGACAAGCACCATGGCGTGGAAACGCCAGGCGCGCGGGTCCTTCTGTGGCGCGAGCACCAGCACAAGCCAGAGCGCGACGAAGCCGAACAGGCCGAAGGCCGTCAGGGAATAGGCAAGGCCTGAGTCGGCCGTGAACTGGTCGGTGATTTCAGCACCGAAGACGACGCCGAGGCTGAGCTGCGTCAGGATATGCGCCGTCACGGCGAAGCGGCCGGCAAGGTCATTCGGACCGCCGCCGGAGACCGACGTTATCCCGTAGATCGCGAGGCCTGCCAGCAGCAGGAAAGGCAGGACGCCCCACAGGAGTCGCGGGGTCAGATTGTAGAACGGGTAGAGCAGCGTGATCAGCACGCAGCTATAGAGGCCGAAGCGGGCATCCGCGAGGGCGATGACGGTCGCCGCCATCAGCATGGCGAGAAACCGGCCCGAAAAATCCCGGCCCCGGAACAGGGCCCAGGAATAGACGATCACCGCGAAATTGCCCATCGAGACCGGCTCAAGAAAGACCGAGGACACACGGTGCTGTCCGAGGAAGGGCAGGATCGTGCGCGGTTCCGGCCGGACACCGGAGATGAAGAGGCCGACGGTCTGGCCATAGGTATCGGCGACCGACACCGTGCCGCGCGCCAGATAATAGCCGATCACGTTGAAGAATTGCAGATAGACGTCGAGGGCCAGATATTCGAACAGTCCCACCGCCACGACGATCGCGGCACTTGCCAGCACCAGCCGGTCGGCGAGTTTCAGGTCATGCATGCGCATGCCGAGGAAATAGAAGGCAAAGGGGATCAGGATATCGCGCAGCGCCTTCAGATTGTACTGCCCGCCCCGAAGCGCGAAGAGCAGGATCATGTAGCTCATGAAGACAGCCAGCAGCATGTAGAGCGTCAGCCGCCGCGTCATGGCGGCCGCAAAGGCGCCCGCGACGATCGCCATTTCGGCGAGCATCACATGGCCATCGGAAATGCCCATCACCCGCGTGTTGACGAAGCAGAGCAGCAGGTTGAAGACGAGAGCGCCGAGGACAGCGCCGATCGCCAGCAGCCGCACCAGGGATGCCGGCACGTCGCCCGCTGCGCTGATTTCCCGATGGTCCGTAGCGATAGACGCCGAGGAAGCGTGCATGACCCCTCCCCGCTCAGGCCGCCTGCTTGCCGACGACGACATTGCCGATCAGCTTCTCGCGCCACGGCTTCAGGACGGCTGCGATTGCCGTCAGGTCGTCCGACCGGGTCGCGCCGGTGCCCGAAACGACGAGAATGGCATCGGCCTTTTCCAGGAGAGCCGGCAACTGGCTTTCGGCCGCCGTGCCCCAGGCATCGACGATCAGGAACGCGTCGGTGCGCCGGTCCCGCTGCGCCGTGCTGACCCGCGCCGATGAAAGCGCCGTCACCTTGCGGCGCGGCGCCGTCTCGCCGAGACGTTCCGTCACCAGCAGGTCTTCGATCCGCTCTGCCCGGTCCGGAGCATCGCGTCGGCCTGCGATATCCGTCCTGACCTTGACGCCGCGCATCGACGAGAGCGACGGGCGCTCCCGTGGACGCAACCGGCCATCGGCATAAAGCACGCTTTCGCCAAGCTCCTGAAGGCGCCTGGCGATTGCAAGCGCCGGCGACTCTCCGGCCAAGGCCGAATCTGCGGAGAGAACCAACACGGTCGCCGGCAGCACATCGCCCAGTTGCGCGTGCACGACATGCGCCGCCCGGCGGAGGTCCATCTGCGGCAGCAGGTCGTTTCGTGCCACCTCGTCGTTCCTGCGCTTGAAAGGCAGGCTGCGGGCGATCCAGCTTTCCCCCGTGGCGGCCGGTTCGGTGTCGCCGACGAAGGGCTCGCTCCCGGCCGGTGCCGCGACGGCATCGCGCTCGCGGCGCCCGGCGCCGTCCATGAGGTCGCGCAGGACGGCAAGCGCACTGCCGGCGGCCATGCCGAAGAGCACGGCGGCGATCAGAACCAGAAGCTTCGGCGCCTGCACCGGAGACGACGACGCGATGGCAGGCGAGATGATACGCGAATTGCCGGAGCCGATATCCTGCTGGCGGCCCAGTTCCTCCGCGCGCGTCAGGAAGGCCTTGTAGACGGCCTCGATGGAGGCCGCATCGCTTTCGAGCTGCGCCAGCCGGATGCGCGCCTGGCCGCTCTCGCTGTTCGACGCCGTCAGCTCGTCGAAGCGCTTCTGGAGAGCCTCCAGGTTCGTCTTTGCCCGCTCGAAATTGTTGGCGGCCGATTGCCGTATGCGGCCGAGCTCGTTCTCTATCGTTTCGCGCATGCTGGCGACCTGCGAGCGGGCTGCCTTCATCTGCGGATGGCCGTTGCCAAGATTGGCGGCGAGTTCCGCCTGCTTGTCCAGCGCCTGCGCATAACGCGTCCTGAGGCCCGTCAGCGACGCGGACTGCAATGTCTCGGGAACGGCGCCGGCTTCCACATTCGATACGTTCAGGTCCTTCGCCTGTTCGGCGATCGTGCGCTGCTGCTCGAGAAGCTGCGAGGCGGCCAGGAGCTGCGTATTGAGCCCGGCGAGTTGCTGGTCGGAGACGAGGCCCTGCTGGCCGGTGCTGATGAGACCGTTGTCGGCGCGGAAGGTGGCGACGGCGGCCTGCGCGTCGAGCAGCCGCTTGCGCAGGCTGTCCGCCTGGACCTGCAGGGCCATGCTGGTGCGCAAGGCCGAATCCGAGCGCGACGTATCGGTGCTTCGCAGGTAGCCTTCCGCAATCGCGTTGGCGATCTTTGCCGCCATCTCGCTGTCGCGATGTTTCACCGTCACCGAGAAGACGAGCGAATCCGTCTCGCGCTCGACCTCGAGATTTTCCTGCAGAGCAGCGACGATGGCATCGGTCCGGTCTCCCGTCGGCGCGCTGCCGCCGAACAGGCGCTGGCGAAGTCCGCCGGTCCCTGCAAGGTAGGGGTCGCTCGTCAGGTCGAGCTTGCGAACGACGTCGCGCAGCAGTTCGCGCGATTGAAGAATATAGATCTGGCTGCCGATGGCCTGCTGGGCCGC
>CAMPIK010000123.1 GCA_946886325.1 uncultured Shinella sp. | reverse complement strand
GCGTACACAAAGTACGTGAGCATCGGAGCGCAGAAAAACGCCATTTGCAGACCGCCATCACGCATTTCAAATCGGTCTCTCAATCGTAGAAGACGTCCACGAACTTGCGCCGGCCGAGCATGAAGGCATCGGCGACGTGGCGAAGCGGGGCGAGATCGACGTCCGATTGCCCGGCGCGGATGATCTCGGCAAAGCGGCGGTAGAGCGCCGGATATTCCTGCTCCGGCTCCTCGTGCACGATCGTGCCGTCGATGGCGAGCTTCGCGCCGCCTTCCGACAGCAGCATCTCGCCCGCCTCGGTGTCGGCGACGATGTCCCAGCTCTGCTTGCCGGTCTGGCGCCAGTCGAATTCGGCGTGCAGGTCAAGCCCGGTCGCATCGGAGAAGCGGATGTCGGCGGCGATCGGCGCATCCTTGTTCTCGGGAAATTCCAGCGTCGCCGCGGTGATGAAGGCCGGGCGCGGCAGGATGTGGGTGACGATCGATAGCGCATTGATACCCGGATCGAAGACGCCGAGGCCGCCGGCCTGCCAGATCCAGTCCTGGTTCGGGTGCCAGTGGCGCACGTCTTCCTTCCAGATCACCTTCATCGACCGAATGGTGGTTTTCGCCAGAAAGTCCTTCGCGGCCTCGACGGCCGGCGCATAGCGCGAATGCCAGCTCGCGAAAAGCGACACGCCCTTGCTTTCCGCCAGCGCCTTGAGGTCTTCGACCTCCGACAGCGTCGCGCCCGGCGGCTTTTCGAGGAAGACGTGTTTACCGGCGGAAAGCGCCTTCTGCGCGGCCTCGTAGCGATATTGCGGCGGCATGCAGAGAGAGACGGCCTCGACCGCCGGAACCTGCTCCAGCATCGCGTCGATCGTCTTGAAGTTATCGATGCCGTCGACAATGCCGTGCCGGCTTGCGGCGGCAATCAGCCTGTAGTCGCCGTTCTTCGCAACGGCCGGCAGGTGCTGGTCGCGGACGATCTTGCCGACGCCGACGATGGCGAGATGGATGGGGGCCATGGATGTTCCCTCGAATAGTATGATTTATTGGAGCGGTGTTTTAGCAGAAAGTTGATCGGGGACAAGGGTGGTCGGAAACGGGCGGTGCACAAGCTTTGTGCATCTACCGCATGGCGCGATGCGACGAAAGGCGTATGCGACAGTCCGACCCTGCAAAACCAAGCTCTCCCCTTGAATAAGGACTTGAAATACGCACTCTGGCTGTGCATGGCACAAAACCCAAAGAACCAGCCATGCGGGGAGGACTATCCATGAAAGCGCTGCTCGGCTTCAGCCGGCTCATCGACGATGCCACGGAGAATATCGGCAAGGCGGTCGCCTGGCTCATTCTCGTGGCCGTTCTCGTCAGTGCCGGCAATGCCATTGTCCGCAAGGTCTTGAACACCTCGTCCAATGCCTGGCTCGAGGCGCAATGGTATCTTTTCGGCGCCGCCTTCATGCTGGCCGCCGCCTATACGCTGCGCCAGAACGAGCATATCCGCATCGATATCGTCTATGGCCTGTTCTCGCGCCGCAAGCAGCACTGGATCGACCTTCTCGGCCATTGCTTCTTCCTGATGCCCTTCGTGCTGCTGATGGTCTATTTTCTCGTGCCCTACGTGCTGATGTCCTATCGCTCGGGCGAGGGCTCCTCCAGCGCCGGCGGCCTGATCGTCTGGCCGGCCAAGGCGATCCTGCTCGGCGGCTTCCTGCTGCTGATGGTCCAGGGCGTTTCGGAAATCATCAAGAAGATCGCCATCATGCGCGGCGACATGGATGACCCGACACCCTATGTGCCGACGCATGCGCCGCTCGATACAACGCCGTCCGTCGAGGAGACGCGCGCATGATCGAGTTCATCGCACACAACCTCGCGCCGATCATGTTCGTCTCGCTGATCGTGTTCCTGCTGCTCGGCTATCCCGTGGCCTTCGCGCTGGCGGCAAACGGCCTGCTCTTCTTCGTCATCGGCGTGGAACTGGCGCCGTATTCCGATTCGATCAACCTCTCCTGGCCGCTGCTGAACGCCATGCCCGAACGGCTCTGGGGCGTGATGTCGAACGACACGCTGCTCGCCATCCCGTTCTTCACCTTCATGGGCATCGTGCTCGAACGCTCGGGCATGGCCGAAGACCTGCTCGACACGATCGGCCAGCTCTTCGGGCCGATCCGCGGCGGTCTCGCCTATGCCGTCATCTTCGTCGGCGCGCTGCTGGCCGCCACCACCGGCGTCGTTGCCGCCTCGGTCATCGCCATGGGCCTGATCTCGCTGCCGATCATGCTGCGCTACGGCTATGACAGGAGCGTCGCCTCCGGCGTCATCGCGGCCTCGGGCACGCTCGCTCAGATCATCCCGCCCTCGCTCGTGCTGATCGTTCTTGCCGACCAGCTCGGCCGTTCGGTCGGCGACATGTATGCGGGCGCCCTGATCCCCGGCCTCGTGCTGACCAGTCTCTATATGGGCTATATCCTGCTGATGACCTTCATCCGGCGTGATTCCATGCCGGCGCTGCCGCTGGAGGCCCGTTCGCTCGGTTCCGGCGTCACCTCGCTTCTGGTGGCGGTCGCGGCTGCGATGGCGATCACCTATGCCGCCCACTACTATCTCTCGGCGACCCAGGGCAGCAATGCCGACATTCTCGGCGCGACCATCGGCGTCGCCGTGATCTATGTCGTCGCGGTGCTCGACCGCGGCCTGAAGACCAACATCATGTCGCGCCTTGCCCAGCAGGTGATCATCGTGCTGATCCCGCCGCTGGCGCTGATCTTCCTCGTGCTCGGCACGATCTTCCTCGGCATCGCGACGCCGACGGAAGGCGGCGCCATGGGCGCGGTCGGCGCGCTGATCATGGCGGCGGCCAAGGGGCGGCTCAGCCTCGACGTCATCCGGCAGGCGCTGGCATCCACGACGCGGCTGTCGTCCTTCGTGCTCTTCATCCTGATCGGCGCCCGCGTCTTCTCGCTGACCTTCTACGGCGTCAACGGCCATATCTGGGTCGAGGAACTGCTGACGGCGACGCCGGGCGGCGAGACGGGCTTCCTGATCGTCGTCAACGTCATGGTCTTCTTCCTGGCGTTCTTCCTCGATTTCTTCGAACTCGCCTTCATCATCGTGCCGCTTCTGGCGCCGGCGGCGGAATCGCTCGGCATCGACCTCATCTGGTTCGGCATCCTGCTCGGCATCAACATGCAGACGAGCTTCATGCACCCGCCCTTCGGCTTCGCGCTCTTCTACCTGCGCTCGGTCGCAGCCCGCGTGCCCTATCTCGACAAGGTGACGGGCAAGGTGACGGCGCCGGTCACCACGGGTCAGATCTACTGGGGCGCCGTGCCCTTCGTCTGTATCCAGGTGATCATGGTGGCGCTGACGATCATGTTCCCGCAGATGGTCATGCACTACAAGGGCGAGGGAACCGGCATCGACCCGACGACGATCAAGATCGAGGTGCCGGGCTTCGGCGCGGGCGAGGGTGGCCTGCCCGGCCTGACGCTCCCCGACAACGGCGGCGGCCTCGGCCTGCCGGGCGGCCTGCAGTTGCCAGGCGGCAATCCGCTGGAGGATGGAGCCGAGCAGCAGCCAGCCGACCAGAACGGCGCTAGCGGCGAGGAAAAGCCGAACAACGACCTGTCGGCACCGCCGTCCTTCAACTGACGAGCAATCCGCAACTGATGGCCGGCGCAATGCCGGCCATCCGCTTACCGGCGCCGCGAACGCAAACCGCGGGAAAACCTGTCAGCGGTCGGGACCCTGGTCCTCGACGTGCCGCTCCCGCAAGACGATATAGATCCCGCTCGCGATGATGACGACGGCGCCCACATAGGTGGCGAGATCAGGGATTTCGTTCCAGATGAGCCAACCGAATCCTGTTGCCCAGAGAAGCGCGCTATAGTCGATCGGAGCGACGACCGATGCCGGCGCGAGACGGAAGGCCTGCGTCATCATCGTCATGCCCGCCGTTCCGAACAGCGCGATGCCGACGAAGAGCCAGACATCTTCTGCCCGCACTGCCGTCCAGACGAACGGCACGATGAGCCCGCTGAGCAACGCGCCGGCGCCGGTCAGGTAGAGAAGCAGCGTCCAGACACTCTCGCGGCTATCCACCCATCGCGCACTGATCAGCAGAAACGCGTAAAGAAGCGCGGTCACAACCGGTAGCATCGAGGCTGGCTGAAATGACGAGCCGCCGGGCCTTGCGACAATGAGGACGCCGACGAAGCCCGTGGTGACCGCTACCCACCGGCGCCACCCGACCTGTTCGCGAAGCATCAGCGCGGAAAGGGCAGTGATGAACATGGGCGCGACGAAGATGAGCGCTGTCGCCTCCGCCAGCCGAAGATAGCGGAAACTGGTGAAGAAGAGCATGGCTGCGCAGATCCACAGCACGCCGCGCAGCAGGTGTGCTGCCGGGCGGTAGGTTCGCAATGCGCCGGTGCCGCCCATCCAGTAGGCAACGGCAAAGGCGAAGGGCAGGGCAATGACGTTCCGCAGGAAAAGGACCTGCAGTGTCGAATATTGTGCAGTCAACGCCTTGGCGAAGGCGTCATTGACGCTGAGGCAGGCCACCCCTGCAAACATCAGCAGGATCCCCACCATGCTGTGACGCCGCGCTTCGCTCGAATTCGTCTGCAATCGCCCGTTCCTCCTTGCCACCCCGTTCGCTGATGGCCAAATCATGAAACGAAACGGCCCGGAGCGTCGCCGCTCCGGGCCGTCAATTCAGCCGTTCGGTCAAGCCTAGAGCTTGCCGCCGCGCTGCTGGATCATCATGAACGTGTCGTAGTTGTATTCGGCGATCTGCGCGTTGAGGTAATACTCGCCGCGGAAGGCCTTGATCGATTCCCAGATCTTCTTGAAGGTCGGGTTCGAGGCTTCCATCTCGGCATAGACCTCGTTGGATGCGTCGAAGCAGGCCGACAGGATTTCCTGGCTGAACGGGCTCAGCTTCGCGCCGTTGGCGACGAGGCGCTTGATCGCCGTCGGGTTCAGGTAGTCGTACTTCTGCAGCATGTTCGCATCGGTCGCCTGGCAGGCGGTGCGCAGCAGCGACTGGTAGGCCTTCGGCAGGCCGTCGAAGGCCGCCTTGTTGAACATGGCGTGCACGGTCGGGCCGCCTTCCCACCAGCCGGGATAGTAGTAGTAGGGCGCGACCTTGTAGAAGCCGAGCTTCTCGTCGTCATAGGGACCGACCCATTCGGCCGCGTCGATCGTGCCCTTTTCGAGCGCCGGATAGACGTCGCCGCCGGCGATCTGCTGCGGCACGACGCCGAGCTTCTCGACAACCTTGCCGGCGAAGCCGCCGATGCGCATCTTCAGGCCCTGAAGGTCGGCAACCGTCTTGATTTCCTTGCGGAACCAGCCGCCCATCTGAACGCCCGTATTGCCGCCGGGGAAGCCGACGAGGCCCTGGGTCGCCAGGAATTCGTTGAACAGGTCGATGCCGCCGCCATGGTACTGCCAGGCGTTCATGCCGCGGGCATTGAGCGCGAAGGGAACGGCAGCGCCGAGCGCCCAGACCGGGTCCTTGCCCCAGTAGTAGTAGGACACCGTATGCGCGGCCTCGACCGTACCGGCTGCAGCGGCGTCGGCGGCCTGCAGGCCGGGAACGATTTCGCCGGCCGCGAAGACCTGGATCTGGAAATTGCCGTCGGTCGCTTCCGAAACGAATTTCGACAGCACTTCCGCGCCGCCATAGATCGTGTCCAGCGACTTCGGGAACGACGAGGCAAGGCGCCAGTTGACCTTCGGCATGCTCTGTGCGAGCGCCGGTGCGGCAAGCACGGTCGCGGCTGCACCGCCGACGCCGGCAACGCCCGCCTTCTTGATAAATGAGCGACGATCCATCAATTAACCTCCCAATGGTGAGCGGGCGGGTATGGCCCGCTCTCGTGATCACGGCGAACCTAATCACTTTGCCTTCGCCTGTTCAAGCTTGGTCGACAAATTAGCGCTCCACCCCGATCTACGACTTTCGTATTAGCGGGTGCAAATTGCTATCTGCATGTTTTTTGGGCGTTTTTGCAGTGTTGGCCAGGTCTTGGCCATCGGTTTTCATTGACAGGACAGGCCTGCGCTGAATGATGCGTCGGCGGTCGGACAGGATCTGAAAGGCAGGAGCATGACGGGAAAAATCCGCAAGGCGTCGCGCGAGGAACTCGGTCTTCTGCTCGACTGGGCGGCTGCCGAGGGCTGGAATCCGGGTATCGAGGATGCGTCCCCCTTCTGGGCGGCCGATCCCGACGGCTACTGGCTGAGCGAGGAGGCGGGCGAACCTGCCGCCGCGATCTCGCTTGTCGGCTTCGGCACGGACTATGCCTTTCTCGGCTTCTACCTCGTGCGGCCGGATCTGCGCGGCAAGGGTTACGGCTGGGCGCTGTGGCAGGAGGCGATGGCGTCGGCCGGATCGCGCCTCGTCGGTCTCGACGGCGTGGTGGCGCAGCAGGACAATTACCGCAAGTCGGGCTTCGAACGCGCCCATGCGAACCGCCGCTATTCCGGCCGCGTCTCGGTTCGCAAACCCTCAGACGAGCGTCTCGTCGCCGTCTCGCCGATCCATGTGCCGCAGATCGTCGCCTATGACGCCGCGCTCAATCCGGCAGCGCGCGAGCGGTTTTTGGGCGACTGGCTGAAGACGACGGATACGCGGCGCAGCATGGCCCTGATGCGCAACGGCACGGTCCGCGGCTATGGAACGATCCGCGAGTGCCGCTCCGGCTTCAAGATCGGCCCGCTCTTTTCCGACAGCGATACCGGCGCCGACCTGCTCTTTCGCGCGCTGGTGGCCGACGTCGGTGGCGGCGAGGTCTCGCTCGACGTTCCCGTGCCGAATGACGCCGCCAAGGCGCTTTGCACGCGCCACGATCTGGCCCCCGTCTTCGAGACGGCGCGCATGTATCGCGGCCCTATGCCGGACCTGCCGCTCGGCCGCTTCT
>CAMPIK010000122.1 GCA_946886325.1 uncultured Shinella sp. | reverse complement strand
CCGGTTCCCATGCCTTACGCATGCGCCAGCTCCACCGGCACGTGGGCGACCTGGCCGAACCAGTCGGGCATGCCGGCGGCGGCGTCATGATCTCCGGCATGCGCGACGACAGTCGCAAGGCTCGCGACGAAGACGACGCGCAGATATTGCATGAAGGCGACGAGGCGCACATCCGCGCCATAGGCGTCGGCCATCACCATCATCGTCGAGGCGGCTCCTGCGGACGATCCCCAGATGGCGGTCGTACCCGGCAGGATGCCGGTGCGCATGATCGTCCAGCCGCAAAAGGTGCTCATGGCGATGATGGCGAGCACGACGGCGAGGAAAAGCGGCCAGTTGGACACGAAGCTGCCGACGAATTCCGGCGAGACGGTGGCCGCGATCATCAGGGCCAGCACGACCTGGACGAAGAAGAAGAACGGGGACGGCAGGCGGATGGTCGAACCGGCAAGCGCCATCATGATGCCGGCGAGCATCGGGCCGATCAGCAGGGCCGCCGGAAAACCGGCCAGTTCCAGCGGCGCGGCGATTGCAAGGGACGCCAGCGCGAGAATGGTCCACTGGAGCGGGCGCGGTAAACGGCCGAGTGGCGTTTCGGTCTGTTCGGGATCGTCCTGAGGCAAGTCTTTATCCTGGGCATCGATCGGGAGGATCGACGATCCGGTAGGTAGGGAGCATTGATGACTTCCCCATGACAGGCAAGCCGGAAGTTTGCATACAGTATGCAAATCCATCCTGCCATGGCCAAAATCGGGGGCTTGGCACGGCGCGGTTGGCAGGCTTTGCGGCGGGGTATCGTCGCAAGCCATGCGAAGGCGACGGGCAGCGATCATTTCACCTTGCCTCCGGAAAGCGAATCCTGCCAAGTCCGCGCATGGAATTCGCACCGCAACAGGACGAGGCCCTGATGGCCGTCAGCCGATGGCTGAAGGAGGGTCGCTCGCCGCTCTTTCGCCTCTTCGGCTATGCCGGCACGGGCAAGACGACGCTCGCGCGCCATTTCGCGGAGAATGTCGATGGCGACGTTCTCTTTGCCGCCTTCACCGGCAAGGCGGCGCAGGTGCTGCGCTCCAAGGGCGCGAGCAACGCGAAGACGATCCACTCGCTGATCTACCGGCCGCGCGGCGAGGAGGAAGTCTCCGACGAGGAGACGGGCAAGACCTCGATTTCGCCGATGTTCTCGATCAACCGGCAAAGTCCGGTCGCAAAAGCCGCCCTCATCGTCGTCGATGAGTGCTCGATGGTCGACGAGGCACTCGGGCGCGACCTCATGAGCTTCGGCACGCCGATCCTCGTGCTCGGCGATCCGGGCCAGCTTCCGCCCGTCTCCGGCGGCGGCTTCTTCACCAATGACGAACCCGACTATCTTCTGACCGATATCCACCGCCAGGCGCGCGACAATCCGATCATCCAGCTTGCCATGCATGTGCGCGAGGGCAAGGAGATCATGCACGGCGACTGGGGCACCGCCCAGGTCATCTCGAAGAACGAGGTCACGCAGCCGCTCGTGATGGAGGCCGACCAGGTTCTCGTCGGCACCAACCGGACGCGCCGGCGCTACAACCAGCGGCTTCGCGAACTCAAGGGCTTCGAGACGGACTATCCGCAATCCGGCGACAAGCTCGTCTGCCTGCGCAACGATCCGGCCAAGGGCCTGCTCAACGGCTCGCTCTGGCAGGTGATGAGTTCGTCCAAGGAAACGGTGAAGCCCGGCATCAACCTGATGATCCGGCCGGAAGACGACGACATGGATCGCGGCGCGGCCAAGATCAAGCTTCTGAAGGCGGCGTTCGAAAATCTCGACGAGGAAATTCCCTGGTCGACGCGCAAGCGCTACGACGAGTTCGACTACGGCTATGCCCTGACGGTCCACAAGGCCCAGGGCTCGCAGTGGAACAATGTGGTGCTGTTTGACGAGCGCTGGGCGTTCCGCGACACGCGTGAACGCTGGCTTTACACTGCCATCACGCGCGCCGCGGAGACGCTCACGATCGTGCGCTGATGGGACGCGCGCGATGAACCGCTTTTCAGGAAGCGGAAGGGGTGCGGCAGGTCGAGGCCGACCTGCCGGATTTCAGTGGCCGATCATGCCGAGCAGAACCGCCTTGGCGACCGCCTGGAAACGGTTGTTGCCGTTGAACTTGCGGATGATCTCTTTTTCCATCGTCTGGATCTGGCCGGGCTCGACATCCAGCGCACGCGCGATGCGCGTCGTCGGATAGCCTTCGGCCATCAGGGTCAGACAGCGCAGTTCCATGTCGGTAAGCGCGGTGCGCGGCGCGTTGTCGTTCGATTCGAGGTCGTGCGCGGCGCTGAAATCCAGAAGCTCGTTGATCTGCTGCATCTGCCGGCGGATCGTCGATTGTTGTGCGGTCAGTTCGCGCTTGCGGGCGATCATGGCGCCGCGAAAGATCTCTTCCGCCTCGTCCTGGCTGCCGGCGGCGGCAAGCGAATCGAGCAGTTCCTGGATGACGGCGACCGGCATGCCGGTCTCGCGGCAGGTGTTGACCACCGCCATCTGCTGGATTTCCTGCGGGCCATAGACGCGCATCGGCCCGACGCGCATCGCCGACAGGAGGCCCTTTTCTTCATAGAAATGCAGGGTGCGGTGCGTCACGCCGAAGGCGTTCGCCATGTCGGCGATCGCAAGCCGTCCTTCCGGCAGGTCTTCGGGCAGGGGGGCGGCCGGCAGGAACCGGATCGCCTTGCGTGCCCCGTGGCCGCCGCGCGAATAGGCGGACACTTTCTTGCTATCACCTGTCATCATGTCAGCCGCCCGCGTACAAAGTCTTCTGCCACCACCATATGCCCCCGCATGTCGTCGCGCCAGATAAAGCGGTCGCTATCCTGGATGCGGCCTGCCTGAAGATGACGCGTGATGTAGATCCCCGAACTCCCGATCGTACGCCGACTGTTTCAATCAGGATGGCTAAAGACTACCGTGAAGGCGTGAGGGCGCCTACCCCTATATCTAGGGATGTGGAAGGACCAGTTTTCTTCGGCGAATCGTTGGCTTGTGTGCCCGAAGCTTGTCGGGCCGGGACAATTCACCAGATAAGGGCCTGATGATCCAGGCGCTCGGTCCCGGTGCCCGCCGTATGGATTGCCGGGGTCGCCTGGCACGCCACGACGGGCAGGGCGCCCCGGACGCCGCTCCGCCGTTCGCTTGTCGCGAGGCATTTCATCATGTCGCTTGCAACGCCCGCGCGAAGCGCATGGCGGTAAATGCGGCCATCCGGCCCAAGGGTGCGCGCCACGAAGGACACGGCCTCGTGCAGGATGCCGGTCTCGTCGCCTAAATCATCGCGGCGGAAATAGGCGGCATGCACTGTTTCGTTCGTCAGGTCGTGCACGAGGCGGGCATAGACCGCGAGGTCGCCCGGCTTGTGCTCGATGCGGATCGTATAGGAGAGCGGCGTCTGCGAAGACTCGGCGCCGGACTGCCGGAGATGAACGGTCCTGTCATAGTATGCCGCGGACTTGCCGATGGCCTCGGCCAGCGGGCGACAGGCATTCATGCCGGGCCAGCAGTGAACGATGCGGAGATCCGGGATCGCGATGTCAGCGATACCGCTGTCGCCTGCGGCCGCGACGACGAGCCGGGCATTGGCCACGCCGATCGTTGCCGCGGTGTGGTTCGTCATCGGCGCCAGGAAGGCCAGCGGGATCAGCGACAGCAGGGCAAGATGCGAGGAAATCGGTGCCGGCCGCCAGCCGGACCGCAGGCGCCGGGTTCGGGCCGGCATGTCATCCGCATACGGTGCCTCGCCGGCCGTGGTGTCGTCGGCGACGGACTGCCAGTGATATTCGGGCACATAGCTTCCGACGGGAATGGCGATGCGCAACGGCACATCCCGGCCTTCGTCCTCGTAGTAGCGGTCGAGCAGCTTTCTGAGCTTGCCGGCCTGGACCCGGACCAGCGGATCGCTGCCGGCATCGAAACCGTGCGGGCGCGAGAAGACGTCGATGCCGATGCTGTAGCCCTTCAACTGATGGGCCATGCCGGCGCGTTCCTTCTCGACCACATAGGCGAGAAACGAACGCAGCCGTTCGGAGCGCCCGAAGGTTTCGCTTTCCAGAACAGCGTTCAGGCTGCGAACAATCGCATCCGTTGCCGGCATGCGCGTGCCGCTCATCTTTCGATCACGTCGACGAACATCGTTGTCTGCCTGTCTCATTTCCAGACCGCCGCAATGCTCTGAGCGATGCGGAGACCTCATGCGCCCCATGGCGATAACCTTACCGGTGATTCTTGATCATCAGCAAGACCGTCACGCCGCGTCAGGCACAAATACCGCCGAAAGGATAAGGCCGGCCGCAGCCGTCGGCCGTCTTTCGAACCGGGCTATAGCGCCGCGATTGCCCTTGTGGAAACAACAGGCTAGAGCAGACCGGAGGAACGGAGCACAAGTCCATGGCGGCGAAACTGTCGGTGAACCTGAATGCGATCGCGATGCTGCGCAACCGGCGGGACCTGCCGTGGCCGAGCGTCACGGGTCTCGGGCAGATTGCGCTGGCGGCCGGCGCGAGCGGATTGACCGTGCATCCGCGTCCCGACCAGCGGCACGTGCGCTTCACAGACCTTGCCCCGATCCGGGCGCTGATCGATGCGGATTTTCCCGCCACTGAGTTCAACATGGAGGGCTTTCCGGAGGAGGGCTTCCTGCGGCTTGTCGAGGAGCATCGCCCCGAACAGGTGACGCTGGTGCCGGACGACCCGTCCCAGGCGACGTCCGACCATGGCTGGGATTTCCGCAAGAACCACAATCTTCTCGGCAATGTCGTTGCGCGCATCAAGAAGATCGGGCTCCGCGTCTCGCTCTTTGCCGACGGCGATCCGGATCGCGAGGCGCTGTCCATTGCAAGGGATCTCGGCGCGGACCGGATCGAACTCTATACCGGCCCCTATGGCGGCTGTTTCGACGATCCGGAGCGTGCGGCGGTCTTGCTCGAGCAACTGGGGCAGACGGCCGAGATCGCGCGCGGCCTCGGCCTTGAGGTCAATGCGGGCCATGACCTGACAGTCGCCAACCTGCCGGCTCTGGCGGCCCGCATCCCGCATCTCGCCGAAGTCTCCATCGGCCACGGCCTGTCGGCCGATGCACTCGAATATGGCATGGCGGAGACGGTTCGCCGGTTCTGCCGCGCCTGCGGCCAGGACGTCTGAACAGACCGGCGGTGTATCGCGGAGGAGGGTGTCCGCCTCCGCGACACTGTCACATCAGCCGGCGAGAGCGGCCGCGTTGTCGGCGAGGAAGGCTTCGAGCGACATCGGCTTGCGGCCGGAAAGCGCTTCCGCATCGCCCGTCACCATCGCGATCTTGCCTTCGCGCGTATTGGCGTCGAACGAGACCAGCAGCGGGATCAGGAATTCCGGCACGCCGGCCGCCTTCATGCCGCCGGCGAGTTGCTCGTCGGTAACGTGGATCACCTCCAGCGGCTTGCCGGTCGCCGCCCGGATCGCTGCGGCGATCTCGTCCGTCGTGTGGCTTTCGGCGCCCGTCAGCGTGAAGGTGCGGTTCGCGACGTCACCGGCGAGCAGGGCGCCGGCGATTGCGGCTGCCGTGTCGGCGCGCGAAATGTGGGCGATGCGGCCCTGGCCGGTCGAGGTGTACCACTTTCCGCCCGCCAGCGCCTGCGGAACGGACATGAAGAGGTTCTCCATGTACCAGCCGTCGCGGAAGATCGTGTAGGCGAGACCGCTCTCCTTGATCGCCTGTTCGGTTCCGAGATGATCGGGGGCGAAGGGAATGAGCGAATCGTCCGGCTGCGGCATCGACGTGTAGAAGAGATGGCTGACGCCCGCAGTCTTGGCGGCGGCGACCGCCGTCTGGTGTTGCCGCAGGCGCTTGCCCGGCTCGTCGAGTGCATCGGTGGAGATGATGAGGACCTTGTCGGCACCGGCGAAGGCCGTCTCCAGGCTTGCCGCATCGTCGAAGTCGGCCTTGCGGACCGTGACGCCCTTTTCGGCATAATCGGCAAGCTTGGCGACGTCGCGCGTCGTTGCGATGATCGAGCCGGCGGCGATCTTTCCGGACGCGAGCAGGTCGTCCAGCACCAGGCGGCCAAGCTGGCCCGAGGCGCCGGTGACGAGGAGGGTTTCCGACATTGTTAGTTCCTTCCGTGGCATGCCGGCGAACGGCCGGTCCGCATGAGCTTTGGTCTCTTTTTGAGACTTGCTCTTATTTGTGCATCTGCTAGAGCTTGTAAAGGAGGCAGTTTTTCCTCCGGTGGTTACGCGGAAGGAACCTCCTCATGAACAGGATCGCAGGCCGCACGGCGGGAAAGCGCGTGATGCTCGTCGAAGGGCGACCGATCTCGATGGACGATTGCCCGGTGCGCGACGTGCTCGACAATATCAGCGGCAAGTGGAACTCGCTGATGATCTCGGCGCTTGCCGACGGGCCGATGCGGTTTTCGGAGCTCCGGCGCTTCATCCCCGATATCTCGCAACGCATGCTGACGCAGACCCTGCGCGACCTGCAGCGCGACGGCTATATCGACCGGACCGTCTTTCCGACCCAGCCGCCGAGCGTCGAATACCGGCTGACCGAGCTTGGCCAGTCTTTCCTGACGGTGCTCAACCCGTTCATCCACTGGGCCGCCGAGCATCACGCCCGGATTCGCGCATCACGCGACGCCTATGACGCGGCACAGGCTGGCTGACGTGCCGGCATCGCGGCTCTCCATCGGCATCGTCGGGGCCGGACCGGCCGGGCTGGCGGCGGCGCTGTTTCTGGCCCGCAGCGGCCACGACGTCGAGATCGTCGAACGGTTCGAGAGGCCGGCGCCGCTCGGCTCGGGCCTGCTGATGCAGCCGACCGGGCTGACGATGATGAACGCGCTTGGCCTGTCGGAGCGCATCCACGCGCTCGGCAACCGCATCGACCGGCTCTACGGCGCCGACGCGCTGAGCGGACGCACCG
>CAMPIK010000121.1 GCA_946886325.1 uncultured Shinella sp. | reverse complement strand
GCGCGGCATTTCTTCTCCCCTGGAGGGAGAAGAAGCGATTTCAACATCTTAGCGTCAGCTAAGTGTTAGAAATCGCAGATGAGGGGGGCAAGACGGTGTCGGCCGGGTACACCTCACCAACAAAATCTAAGACTTAGCCTGCGGCTAAATCTTGATTTTGTATCCTCTCCCTCAAGGGGAGAGGAAACGTAGCGCCCTTCCCTCCCCACTCACCACGCCTTACCCGCCAGCAAGAGGTCCAACGTGCCGATCAACGCCTATATCGACGACATCGCCCGCTCCGTGGCCTTCCTGTCGCGCCTGCCGGTGCCGTCTCGCCACTTCGAAGACTATGACGGCAGCCTGTCGCGCGCGGTACGCGCCTTCCCCGTTGCCGGCCTGCTGATTGCGCTGCCGACCGCCGGGTTTGCCAGCCTTTTCACAGCGCTCCGCCTCGATCCGCTCTTCATCGCCTTCATCGTGCTTGCGCTCGAGACGCTGGCATCAGGCGCGCTGCACGAGGACGGCCTGTCGGATGCCGCCGACGGCATCGGCGGCGGGCGCGACCGGGACCACGCGCTTTCGATCATGAAGGACAGTCGCGTCGGCTCCTACGGCGTTGTCGCGCTTGTGCTTTCCTTCGGCCTGCGCGCCTCGGCGCTGGCGGCCATCCTGTCCGTCATGACGCCGACGGGTGCC
This sequence comes from uncultured Shinella sp., assembly GCA_946886325.1. The sequence goes on along the minus strand of CAMPIK010000121.1, from coordinate 6,282 downwards.
GCGATGGTGGTGTTGGCGGTTGCCGCCGTGAGCCGCGCCGCCATGGTCTGGCACTGGTCGTCGCTGCCGCCTGCGCGTGCCGACGGCGTCGCCGCCTCGGCCGGCATGCCGGATCGGACGTCGACCCGGATTGCGCTTGCCACCGGCTTCGTCCTGTCGGCCGCCCTGCTCTTCCCGTTCGTCTCGTGGCTGACGCTGCTCCTCTTGGCTGCCGCCGTCACCGGCGCCGTGCTTGCGGCAAACCGGGTCGCATCCGGAAAGATCGGCGGCCATACGGGTGATACGATCGGCGCGACGCAGCAGCTTGCGGCGATCGCGGCGCTTGGCGCCCTTGCGATCGGCGGCTGACCGACCGATATAGAGCCTTTCCCGCCGGAGCGACGCTGCTTCGGCGCAGAATATTGCGGCACAACAAAACGCCGGCCGGCAAGACACGCGGAGACCCGATGGAATCGCCCTGCATTCTCGTCTGTTCGATCGACATGGCGACCGGCTACTGTTTCGGGTGCGGGCGCACGCGCGACGAAATCGGCGGCTGGACGCTCTATACGTCCGACGAGCGGCGCGCCATCATGGCGGCACTGCCGGCCCGGCTCGAGACGGTCGAGCGCAAGCCGCGCCGCGAGACCCGACGCACCCGCATGGCCAGGGAGCGCGGCGAGCTATGACCCGTCTGACCATCGGCCTCGCCATCCTCGGCATCGGCCTCGTGCTGCTGATCCTCAACCACGACAGCGGCGAAACCTTCGGCCTTGCCAATGACGATTTCGGGCGTCTGGTCTCGCTCACGGGCATTGCGGCGCTGATCGGCGCCGGCGTGCTGGCGAGCCGCCGGCAGATGGGCGAATCGCTCCGCCAGGCCGGCATCTGGCTCCTTATCCTTCTGGCGCTGACGGCCGGCTATCTCTACCGATACGACCTGCAATCCTTCGCCAACCGCATGACGGCCGGCCTCATTCCCGGCCGCGCGGTGGTGACGACGGCAGCGGACGGCAGCCAGCTTTTGGTGGTCCACCGTCAGGAAGGCGGACATTTCGCGGCGGACGTGGCAGTTGACGGCGTGACGACGCGCATGCTGGTCGATACCGGCGCCAGCACCGTCGTGCTCTCCCATAACGACGCCGCCCGCACCGGCATCGACGTCGAAACGCTCACCTATTCCATCCCGGTGATGACCGCGAACGGCCGCACCATGGCCGCGCCGATCACGCTGCGCCAGGTCGCCGTCGGGCCGATCGTTCGCGAAAACGTGCGGGCGATGATCGCGCAGGAAGGCAATCTCAATGAAAGCCTGCTCGGCATGACCTTCCTCGGCACGCTGAGCTCCGTCGAACTCAGCCGCGACGAGCTTCGGCTCAGGGATTGATCGGCGTCAGCCCGGCGCCGGATCGCTTTCACGCCGTTTGACGCGGGCGGTGTCGAGCGAAATCCTGCAATGCTGCTCCCGCGACGGGCTCTTCGAGGCGGGTTCCGTGCGCGAGGAAGCAGCCGGCAGGCGCGCCGACCCGCCCTCTCTGGCAAGGCGGGCCTTCTCCTGCTGGAGAATGACGGCGAAGGTTTCGGCGATCATGGCTTCGCAGCGGGCCGAGAGCGGCCGGCCGCCATCGGCACCACTGATCTTCGATAGCGCGCTTGCGAGCAGGCGAGCCCACTCCTCAGGCGATCGTGACATGCGTTGCTCCGGCAAGACTTTGCGGACCCAGTAAGACAGGGTCCAAGTTCACCCCGGAATCAATAAAAGGTCAATATCACACGAACGTCGCATGCGGGTTCACGAGTGAGATCGTAAAATTCCGAATACTGTCATGGTCGCGAGAAGGCCTGTTCAAAGTTGAACGTATTCGGGAGGAAGGGTTCACGATGACGATCCTTGGAAATCGCCGTTCTGTATTCCGCGCGGTGCTGCGCACGACAATCGTGGTTCTTGCGCTTGCCGCACCGGGTTATGCCGCCGATTTCGAGGCGGCAGCGCAACGCTTCCAGGCACTCGAGATCAAGGTCAGCGGCAAACCGGCGACGGCAGCGGGGCTTGCCACGCTGACAAACCTCTCGGTTCCCTATGACGCCGTCGGCTTTTCGGACCAGGATATGGCCATGATAGCCGAACTGCCGCGGCTGCGTTTTGTGACAATCGGACCATGGCAGTCGGTAACGCCAAAGGGCGTCGCGGCACTGGCCAAGTCGCAGAGCATCCACCAGCTTTCCCTCAACAACGCCTGGGTCGGCGAAGAAGGACTCTTGGCGCTCGCGGTCATGCCGCGGCTGACGACGCTCAATCTGGGGAGCGCAAAGGGCATCACGCCTGCCGGCATCAAGGCGCTCGCACAATCCCAGACCATCAACAATCTCAATCTCTTCGACGCCTCCGTCGGACCGGATGGTGTGGAGGCCATCGCGGGAATGACGCAGTTGGTCGAACTGAACCTCGCTCAAGCCCGCGGGGTGACGGCTGCGGCGGCAGCGAAACTCGCCGACCTGAAGGGATTGCAGAAGCTGAACCTCTCCAGACTGGCAATAGACGATGCCGTCTTGTCGGCATTTAAGGATCACGCGGCACTTCGCGAACTGAGACTGGACTATATCGATACAATTACCGACGCAGGTATCGCCTCCCTCGGTTCCCTGCCGGCGCTGGCCGACCTGTCGGTGAATGACACGCTGATAACGGGACAGGGTTTCGCCGAATTGGCCCGCGCGAAGAACCTGATGCGACTTTCGGTGGTCCGCGCCAGGCTCGACGATGCGAACGCTCAGTCATTGGGCACGCTGACGACCCTGCAGGAACTCTATCTCACCGGCAACACCGTCGGTGATCCCACCGCAAGCGAGATCGCCAAGTTGACGCTGCTCAACAGTCTCTACATCGACCAGACGGCTATCGGAGACGCCGGCTTTGCCAGTATCTCCGGGCTGACGGAACTGAAGAACCTGCAGGCCTCGCGTACGCCCGTCACCGATCAGGGCGTGGCTGCGATCGACCTTCCGAGCCTCGAATGGATCTCCCTCGACGAGACCGCGGTGACCGACGCCACGCTGGAAAAGCTCGCCGCACGCGATGGCCTTCGCGTTATCAACGTCAGAAAGACCGTCGTCACCAAGGCGCTGGTGGAGAAGGTTGTGGAGGCAAGGAAGGAAGCCCCGGTGAAGCTCTCCGTCTACAACTGACGGAACGCGCGTTGCCTTTGCGGCTCAGTGCGGCCGCTGATGCCGGATACCGCCGAGCAACACCGCAAGTTCGGCCTGGCGCGCGACGCCGGTCTTTTCGAATATGCGCATCAGATGCGTGCGGGCCGTATTGACGGATATGCCGCAGCGGGATGCCGCCGCTTCCCGGCCGTCGCCGGCGAGCATTTCGTAGGCAAGGGCCGCCTCCGCCTGCGTCAGGCGAAAGCGGTCGCGAAAATGATCGATGCGCGCGGCCCTCTCGGCCGCCAGGTCGGCAATCCGGATGATGGCGACCGGCACGCCGCCGATACCACGGGCCAGGTGGCGCGACGTCCGGCCGCGATAGGGCAGGATATCGACTGCGAGCTCCCGACCATCCCTCGTCACGCACCGGAAGACAAGCGCCTGCGGGCGCGTGCTCTCGGGATTGGCGCAGGAAAGCAGCGCGCCTTTCAGCCGCTGCCCCTCGTCGCGTTCGGCAATGGCAAGCCTGCCATCGACGTGCGTGAGCGCGGGGCAGTCCGCAAGCATGCGCTCGGCCGCCGCATTGGCATGCAGGATAGCACCGCGACTGTCGACGACGAATGTCGCCTCGCTCGTCCCGCCGCCGAACGCATCGGCAATATCCGCCTGCATCTCGAGACGCCGCATGCGCTCCTGCAGCGACACGGCGCGCGCAAGATGCGGCAGGAACAGGGCGAACCGGTCCGCCTGCCCGCCGTCCAGTTCGTCGCGAACGGCCGAGGCCTGCAACACGACCGATGCGAAAGCCCCGCCTCCACGCATCAGATTGCTGGCAAACCGCTCGCTGCCGAGCCCCGAGCGGCGCCAGAAGTCGTTGAAAAACCCGCTCCCGAGGAACAGGTCGCGGCCGGTATCGGCAAGCGAGGTCAATTGCCCAATCGGCGTTCCCGCCGTCGCGACCGCGGTCGGATCGAACTGCCACCAGTGCGCGATATAGGCCGCGACGACATCCGGATCGGCGCGCGGCGTCTCGACATGCGAGAAACCGAGATGCGGATCGACCACCACCAGCGCCGCATTCTCGGCACCGCAGAAATCGGCGATCGAGACCAGAACGCTCGACCAGCCGCTCTCGCCATCGACGACGTCATAGATGCCAGCGATGATCTGCGTCGGGTCCGGTTGCATGCCAGCGGAGCGCCACTTCGTGAGAACTGGCTAATCTAAACACGAAATCCCCGAAGGCAAGCGCCGTAGGTTCCCGTCAGTTCTTCAGCTTGTAGCCCGTCCGGAAGATCCAGGCCGTGACGGCGAGGCAGGCGAGCAGGAAACCGACCACCATCGTCAGGCTGATCACCGGGTTGACGTCGGCGATCTCGTAGAAACTCCAGCGGAAGCCCGAGACGAGATAGAGCACCGGATTGAAGTGGCTGACCGTCTGCCAGAAGGGCGGCAGCATGTCGATCGAGTAGAAGCTGCCGCCGAGGAACACGAGCGGCGGGATGACCAGCATCGGGATCAGGTTCAGCTGCTCGAAATCCTTCGCCCAGATTCCGATCATGAAGCCGAAGAGGCTGAAGGACACCGCCGTCAGCACGAAGAACAGCACCATCATGAAGGGATGGGCGATCGAGATATCGACGAAGAGCGCGGCGGTGGCAAGGATGATCGAGCCGACGATCAGCCCCTTCGTCGCCGCCGCCCCGACATAGCCGATGACGATCTCGATCATCGAGATCGGCGCGGAGAGGATTTCGTAGATCGTGCCGGTGAATTTCGGGAAATAGATGCCGAAGGAGCCGTTGCCGACGCACTGGTTGAGCAGCGTCAGCATGATGAGGCCTGGCGCGATGAAGGCGCCGTAGGGCACGCCCTCGACCTCCTGCACGCGCGATCCGATCGCCGCGCCGAAGACGATGAAATAGAGCGACGTGGAAATGACAGGCGAGACGACGCTCTGCACCAGCGTGCGCCGCGTGCGGGCCATTTCGAAGGCATAGATGGACTTGATCGCCTCGATGTTCATTTGGCTTCTCCGACCAGTTCCACGAAAATGTCCTCGAGCGAGCTTTGCGCCGTCGAGACGTCCTTGAGCCGCAATCCGGCGGCGGCGAGCGACGCCAGAAGCGTCGTGATGCCGGTGCGCTCCCCCTCGCTGTCATACTCGTAGACGAGGTGCCGCCCGCCGCTGTTCAGCGACAGGCCGAAGGGCGCCAGCGTCTCCGGAATGGCGTCCACCGGCTCGGTCAGTTCGACGGTCAGCTGCTTGCGCCCGAGCTTGCGCATCAGCGTCGCCTTCTCCTCGACAAGCAGGATCTCGCCCTTGTTGATGACGCCGATGCGGTCGGCGATCTCCTCGGCTTCCTCGATATAGTGCGTCGTCAGGATGATCGTCACGCCGGCGGCCTTGAGCCGCTCGACGAGGTGCCACATGTCCTTGCGCAGGTTGACGTCGACGCCCGCCGTCGGCTCGTCGAGGAACAGCACCTTCGGCTCGTAGGAGAGCGCCTTGGCGATCAGCACGCGCCGCCGCATGCCGCCGGAGAGGTGGCGCAGCATCGTGTCCTTCTTGTCCCAGAGCGAGAGATCCTTGAGGATGCGCTCCATAAGCGCGTCATCCGGCCCCTTGCCGTGCAGGCCGCGCGAAAACGCGACGGTGTTCCAGACGGTCTCGAAGGATTCGAGCGTCAGTTCCTGCGGCACGAGGCCGATGATCTCGCGGGTCTTGCGAAAGTCCTTGATCACGTCGAAACCGCCGACGGTGACGCTGCCGCCGGTCGGATTGACGATGCCGCAGATGATCGAGATCATCGTCGTCTTGCCGGCGCCGTTCGGCCCGAGCAGCGCAAGGATCTCGCCTTGCTCGATATCGAGATCGACGCCCTTCAGCGCCTGAAAACCTGTCGCATAACTCTTGGTGAGATTGCGGATGGAAACAATGGGCGCCATGAAAAGGGATCCGGTGATGAAGATTTGGGCAGGAAAGGACCCCCTATATGGAGAGTGCCCTTTCGATTTTCACCCCGGCCGCGGAAAAAACGCTCAGAGGCTGTTTTGAGAGGCGTCAGGGCGAGTCTCAGCCGTAGATGCTGTAGAGGAAACGGGCCGCCACGATCATCAGGAACACGCCGAAGCCGATCTCGAGCTGGCGCT
>CAMPIK010000120.1 GCA_946886325.1 uncultured Shinella sp. | reverse complement strand
CGATGGTCCTTGCGCGCTCCTCTCCATTCCATTTCGATGGGCCTGCGCGGGCGTTGCCATCCGCGCAGGCCGGGCATCGCTCTTTCGCGGATCAGCCGCCGACGCGCTCCTTGAGCTGCTTTTCGAAGGCATCGACATTTCCCTTGTCGATCACCTGGGTCGGGACGATGATCAGGCCGTCCGCAGGAATCCCCGACTTGTCGCCCTTCAGATAGGCGGCCATCAGCTTCATGCCCTGGTAGCCCCACTGATACGGGTCCTGCACGACGGTCCCGGCAAAGGAGCCTTCACGGACCGCGCCCAGCGTGATCGGGTCCTCGTCGAAGGCGATCACCGTGACGCTTCCCAGTTTCCCGGCGGCCTGCAGCGCCTCGTAGATTTTCGGCGGATTGTAGGAATAGAAGCCGACCATGCAGTCGATCTCCGGGCTTGCCGCGAGCACATCGTCGACATTCGAGCGGGCGCGGGCAAAATCGACGTCGTCGCCACGGACATCGACCAGCTCTATACCCTTGCCCTCAACGGCCTGTCGGAAGCCTTCGATCCGCTCCCTGGCATTGTCAGCGCCCAGGAACCCGACGAAGCCCATGCACTTGCCGCCGTTCGGCAGCGCCTTCACGGCAATCTCGCCCGCCTGGATGCCGGCCTGCGTGTTCGACGAACCGAGATAGGCGATGCGCTTGGACTGCGGCGCATCGCTGTCGGTGGTAAAGAGCGGCACCTGATCGGCAATCCGGTTGAATGCATCGACGGAGTTCTTCGGATCGACCGAAGAAATCATGATCGCATCCGTGCCGGCGGCAACGAGATCGTCCATCAGCGCATTCTGGAGTGCCGCCGTGCCCTGCGCCGGGTAGCGGAACTGCAGTTCGTATTCCGGAAGTTCCGCCTGCGCGGCGTTGACGCCGGCCTCGGCAAGCTTCCAGAAGTCGGAAGCGGCATTGACGACGAAGGCGAGCGCCTGCTTTTCCTGAGCCAGTGCCGGCGTCGCAGCCATGGTCACGATGGCCGCAAGGGCCGTGATCGAAAGTCTTTTCATCATATCCTCCCGCAACCCTCCTCTCGGGCTGCAAACATGTTCGGGGGCGGCATCCGCAATGACGCTTGCTGGCCCTGCGAATGCCGGTGCCTGTCTGACGCGACAACGCGCGCCTGGTCGTCCGACCGGTCAGTTGTCCTTGCAGAAACCGGGATCTTCGGCGTTGCAGATGTCGAGACCGGTGAACAAGGGATCCTCGACGGCCTCGCCCTTGATCAACTGGATCATGACGTCAGGCGCCTTGTATCCCATCTCGAAGGGACGCTGGCCGACCTGGGCATGGCTGCGACCCTCGCGGAAAGCCTCGGTCTGCGGCGGCAGCGTATCGCCGGCGACGATGATCAGGTCCCTGGACTTCAGCTTGTCCATCACCTGGTCGGTGACCTGCTTGTAGGCCTGCGGCGCGAATTGCGCCCAGCCGCCGACCAGAATGAAGGCATCGAGGTCGGCATTGGCGGTAAAGACGTCAGACATCTGCTGGTTGGCCAGATCCGCCTGGTCGTTGGTATAGACCGGGCAGCCCTCGATCTCCGTCCAGCCGTTCTGGCCCGTCAGACGCTCGATGTCCTTGCCACCCGCGATGGTGTCGCGAAACCCCTGGGCGCGGGCATTGATGTTGGCAGCGGCGACATTGCCGAGTTGCAGGCAGACCGAACCGCCCTCGGCCTTCAGCTTCAGGGCTTCCTCGGCCATCTTGACGCCCATCAGGTAGTTGTCGGTGCCGAGATAGGTCTTGCGCAGATCGTGGTCCTTTTCGAGGAAATCCGCATCGAGCGTCATGACCGGAACCGACGGGGCGATCTCGCGCACCCGGTTGGCCATGGCGATCGCATTCGAGGGCGAGATCGCGATTGCCGCCACGCCGCGCGTCAGCAGGTCGTCGACGATCTGCACCTCGCCGGCTTCATCGGCGGACGAGGCCGGGCCGGTATAGAGGCATTCGTATTCGCTCTCGGGATTTTCCGACATCCACTTCTTGCAGCCAAGATTGATCTGCTCGAAGAACGGGTTGTCGAGGCCCTTGACGACGATTGCCAGCGTCTTCTTCTCCTGTGCCGCGGTTCCGTTCGCCAGCAGCATGAGAACAGGTATTGCAGTGAATGCCAAATATCTGATGTTCATTGCCTTTCTCCTCCTCAAAGTCGCCGGCGAAAGCCCTCCTGCTCAGCCGGGATACCAGATGACGCGCGGATCGTTCTCCGCGCGGCGATAATTCCAGGCCCGCTCCACCAGCCCGCCAAGGTCGATCTCGGGCCTCCACCCGAGAACCTTCCGGGCCTTGGAATTGTCGAGCCAATTGCTGTGGAACGGGGTGTCGATCTCTGAAGGCTTCCGCCCTGCGACGGTCTCGACAAGTTTCGAGGCCTCTTCGTAGTCGACGGGTTCGTTCATCGCGACGTTGAACAGCTCGCCAAATGCGCTCTCGTTGTCGATGCTCATCAGCATCGCGCGAACGAGATCATCGACGTGGATGAAGCTGCGCTTCAGAGGGGCGCCATCTGCGTCCCGCATCGCGGGAAAGGCGCTCTTCGCCCGAAGGGTCGCAAGCTGTTCCGAACCGACGATTTTCTCCCAGGGCGGCCCGCCGAATTGTGCGTCGGACAGGTCGAACGCGTAGCGAAAGTCGTCCTTCTCCATGATCCAGGGCGCCCGGAGCGTCGTCCAGTTCACGCCGTACTGCACGCCGAATTGCTCCAGCATGACTTCCTCGAGAACCTTGGTGAGGGCGTAGCTGCCTTCATAGGCCTTGCGGGGCGAGGCCTCGGTGATCGGATCGGCATATTTCTGGAAGACGTGGCCGACGACACAGTCGCCGCTCAGGAGAACGAACTGGCGCGCCTCCGGTGCCTGCCTGAACCGGTCCAGTAGAACGAAAAGCCCCTTCAACGCGACGTCAATGGCACGATCCGGGTCTTCCTTCACGGCAGCCAGATGCAGGACATGCGTAACGCCTTCAAGCGCTTCGGAAACGACCGCCGCATCGGCGATCGACCCGCGGACCACGGAAAGCCGCTCCTGCGTCTCGATCAGCCTGTTGTTGCAAAGGGCGACCACCTGCCAGCCCGAGAAGCGCTGCTCGCCGAGGAAGGCGGGAAGGAAGGCCTGGCCGACCTTTCCGGAAGCGCCGGTGACAAGCAGCCTCATTTGTTCCTCCCTTGATCAATCTCCCCGTTGATGGAATTAATATTTAGTAATAATATTAAGTCAAGATGCGATTAATAATTTCGGCTTGTTTAGTCATGAGCCGGTCTTATAGGGTCGCGTCGAGGGGGAGCAACAACGTGGGAGGACCGCGGTGACGCGATTGAAACTGAGTGGAATTTCAAAACACTATGGAGCGATACGCGCCCTGTCGGCCGTCTCGCTCTCGATCGAACCGGGCGAGGTACTCGGCCTCATGGGCGACAACGGCGCGGGCAAGAGCACGCTCGTCAAGATCATCGCCGGCAATTTCCGGCCATCGACAGGTGAGATGAGGATCGACGATCAACCGGTCGCTTTTCACAACCCGCGGGACGCCCAGCGCGAGGGCATCGAAGTCGTCTACCAGGATCTTGCGCTGTGCAACAACCTGTCGGCCGCCTCCAATGTGTTTCTCGGGAGAGAGCCGGTGCGGCGTATCGGGCCGTTCGCCTATATCGATTACGGCCACATGAACCGCATCTCTGCCGGCCTCTTCGCGCGGCTCAAGTCGGAAACGCGGCCGCGCGATCTCGTGCGGCGCATGTCGGGAGGCCAGCGCCAGGCAGTGGCGATCGCCCGCACGCTGCTGTCCGAGCCGAAGATCGTGATCATGGACGAACCGACCGCCGCGATCTCGGTGCGCCAGGTCGCCGAAGTGCTCGATGTCATCCGCAGGCTGAGGGACCACGGCATCAGCGTCATCCTGATCAGCCATCGCATGCCTGACGTCTTCGGCGTTTCCGACAGGATCGCCGTTCTGCGGCGCGGGGAACTGGTGGCCAACAAGAAGGCGGGCCAGTCCTCACCCGAGGAAGTTACCGGCCTGATTACCGGCGCAATCGAAACGGCATGAGGGAGGACCAACCGATGACCACACTTGATGATGTCATTTCGAGAACCGAACACAAGAACTGGCTGTCGCGCATCGCAAGCCTTCAGCTTTTCTGGGTCTTCCTCGCGGCCATTGCCGCGTGCCTCGCCCTCTCCGTGCTGACGGACACCTTCGCGAGCGAGAGAAATCTCTTCAACGTCGCAAGAAACTTCGCCTTCGTCGCCATCATCGCCATCGGCATGACCGCGGTGATTGCATCCGGCGGCATCGACCTGTCCGTCGGGTCCAGCGTGGTCCTGAGCGCGATGGTGCTCAGCATCACGATGGCCGCCGGCGCATCCTTCTGGCTCGCGGCACCGCTGGCGCTCGGCGCGGCACTGCTGGTCGGCCTGTTGAACGGGCTGCTCGTCGCCTATGCGGGCATGCCCCCCTTCGTCGTCACGCTCGGCACCCTGTCGGCTGCGCGTTCTCTCGCGATGGTGCTTTCCGACAACAAGATGATCTGGGATTTCGGCCCGGACCAGGCCGTGCTGCTGTGGGTCGGCGGCGGGTCCACGCTTGGCGTCCCGCATCCGCTCTATGTCCTGGCGGTGTTGACCCTGGTCATGTCATTCGTCTTCAAATGGACACGCTGGGGACAGCATCTCTTCGCAATCGGCGGCAACGAAAACGCGGCCCTCCTGACCGGCATTCCCGTCCGCCGCATGAAAGTCACCATCTACATGTTCTCGGCCTTCACCGCCGGGCTGACAGGCATCCTGATGGCCGGATGGCTGGGCAGCGTGACGACCAATCTCGGCCAGGCGATGGAGCTCACGGTGATCGCCGCAGCCGTGATCGGCGGAGCGAACCTCGCCGGCGGCGAGGGCAACGCGCTTGGTGCAGCCATCGGAGCGCTGTTGATCGAGGTCATTCGCAACTCCCTGATCCTGCTCGGCATCTCGACATTCTGGCAAGGAATGTTCATAGGTACGTTCATTGTGGTCGCCGTCGCATTCGATCGCGTCCGGCACTTCAGGTCCTGAAGGCCGGACCGTGCCGCCGGAAACCATGGTACCTGCCAGGGAGACTGCATTGAAACCGACGATGATGGATGTTGCGGCGCTGGCGCGCGTCTCGCAGGCGACGGTTTCCCTCATTCTCAACGGCAGCTCGGGCGCCCGCTTCAGCGAAGCCACACGGAAGCGGGTTCTGGATGCTGCCCAGCAACTCGGCTACCGCCTCTCGAACCGGTCGACGGCGGCTGCGACGTCGGGCAGCAAGGTGATCATGTTCGTCGTGGACGAGCTGACCACGGACCCCTGGATGTCCATGGCCTTCGAAGGCGCGCGCGAAAAGGCGCTGGAGCTCGGTATCACCGTCACGCTCGGGGTCTTCCGAAAGGACGAGGATCCCGAGGGGAGCATCTTCTCCATCTGCGACAGCCAGTCGCTGGTCGGCTATATCTGCGGCACCATCCTGACGCGCAAGATCGACCCGCCCGAGGCCCTCTTCAAGGTGCCCTCCGTGCTGGTCAACTGCTACGATCAGGATAGGCGCCTTCCCTCGATCCTGCCCGGCGACGTGGCGGGTGGCCGCGCTGCGGCAGAACGTTTGATTTCCGCCGGCTGCACACGCATTGCCCTCATCAACGGGCAGGAAGGTCTCGACAACCCGCGCGACCGGTTGCGCGGATACAAGCAGGCGCTGGCAAGCAACGACCTGACCTATGACCCGGAACTCGTGCACTACGGCAACTGGGAACCCTCCTCCGGCTACGAGAAGACCCATCTCCTGATGAAGCTCGCGGAGCCGCCGGACGGCATCTTCTGCGCCAACGACCTCATGGCGCTCGGCTGCATCGAGGCCTTGAAGGAACTCGGAAAGTCGATCCCCGCGGATGTCGCAGTCGTTGGCTTCGACAATCGCGACATCGCCCAGTTCACCCTACCGCCGCTCACCACCTTCCATCTGCCGATGTTCGAAATGGGCTCCATGGCCGTCGAGATCATCGCCGACATTGCCGGAGGGCTGAACAGTTCGCATGACCAATTGAAGGTCGAATGTCATCTGGTCGAGCGCCAGTCGGCCTGATATCTATTGGCGTGTCAATTTTGAACGTCGAAACACACCAAATCCGGCAGAAAGCCGCCTGATGGCTCCTCCGACGTATTTTTACACGATTGACTGTGTCGCATCGTGATCGGCGATAACATTCAACGCCCGGAGCAATTCGCCAAAACATCGGTTGATGCGACTTAATCTGTGCCCAAGACGCGATCAACGAGGAAATGACGTGCGACCTCTAACTTCCTCCTGATTTTGGCGGCCGTGGTCGCAACCTCTACGCTCCATTTCTGTTTCAGCGACATCGAAGGTCAACGGGGTGACGTCGGCTCGAACCCAAACGCAATGGTCATCACGCGCCGCAATCAAGAAGCGCTCAACCAGCCCCTGCCTCATTAGCTCTCCCGCCCGACATACCTGACGATGGTTTGCCGCAGCCATATGTCCGGTGCTCTCCTTAATGCCGACCTAGCCGAGCATGCTTCAGGTTTTGGCAACTCTTGGCCATGCTCCCGTGCCCGGCGCCAAACAGCGCCGAAAGTGCCACGCTTTTCTAGAGCCACCCCAAATGGCTGGGTCGATAGCGGCAGTCCACATAACGACAATCTCATCCCACGTAACGGCAATCAGCAACCGCAAAACGACAATCCGTCCCCAGTTAATTGCAATTTGTCGGCGGCTTGGCGCACTCTACTTTCCAGGAAAGGTCCGGCAGCTGCCCAAGTTGACACTCAAATTCGCGATCTGGGCGCTTTAGCCGACATGGCGCTATCCACCATTTCACTGAATTTAAAGGGTTTTTTATTCCAACCTCTTCGCCAAGTGCGCAAAATACCCGTGAGCGCCGGTAGTAAAAAAATAATTCCCCAGCCAACCTCCCGAGACTATCCAGCAGGCTAG
>CAMPIK010000119.1 GCA_946886325.1 uncultured Shinella sp. | reverse complement strand
ATCTCGAGCGCCGACTGGAACGACACGCGCTTCCTGCGCGAGGACTTCGACAAGATGGTGCTGGAGGCCCGCTCGGAACTCGACGAGGCCAAGCGCAAGGACATGTACCGCACCATGGCCATGCTGGTGCGTGACGAAGGCGGCCTGATCCTGCCGATGTTCAACGACTTCGTGAACGCCTCCACCAAGCAGGTGAAGGGCTACGTGCACGACATCGGCAACGACATGTCGAACGGCTACGTCGCAACCCGCGTCTGGCTCGACGCCTGATGAACCGCGACGGACCGGCGCACGGTCCGGAGCTGACAGCTACGGCGGCTGCGGGGGATACCCCGCAGTCTGCCGGCGTTGCCGGGTCGGTTGCGTCCACTGCCACCAATGCCCCGCTCGACGATACGCCATCGTTCTGGGCAAAGTTCAGCAAGAACAGCCCGCTGGCTGCCCTTATTCTCCAGCGACTTGGGCTTAGCGTCGCCCTGCTGTTTGCCGTGTCCCTGATGATCTTCGGGGGCGTGGAAGCACTGCCCGGCGATTTCGCCACCACCTATCTCGGCCAGTCGGCAACGCCGCAGGCCGTCGCCAATATCCGCAGCGAACTGGGCCTCGACCGGCCGGCGACCACGCGCTACTTCGAGTGGCTCGGCGGTGCTGTTCAGGGTGACTTCGGAACCTCCTGGGCCTCCAGAAACTCCGTCAGCGAGCAGATCGGCAACCGCCTCGGCAACTCGCTGTTCCTCGCCTTCTTCGCGGCGGCGATCTCCGTGCCGCTTGCCGTCGGCCTCGGCATGCTCGCGGTCCAGTATCGAAACCGCCTGCCGGACAAGATCATCAACGTGATCTCGCTTGCGGCGATCTCGCTGCCGGAATTTTTCGTCGGCTACCTGCTGATCCTGTTCTTCGCCGTACAGATGGGGATCGCCACCTTCCCGGCGACGGTCTACGAATCCATGTCGCTCGGCGAGCGCCTGTCGGCCATCGCGCTTCCCACGGCAACGCTCGTGCTCGTCGTTCTCGCCCACATGATGCGCATGACGCGGGCGGCGATCCTCAACGTCATGTCGTCGGCTTACGTCGAGACCGCCGAACTCAAGGGCCTGAGCGGCCTTCGCATCATCGCCAAGCATGCGGCGCCAAACGCTGTGGCGCCTGTTATCAACGTCATCGCGCTCAACCTCGCCTATCTCGTCGTCGGCGTCGTCGTCGTCGAGGTGGTCTTCGTCTATCCCGGCATGGGCCAGTACATGGTCGATGCCGTGACGGTGCGCGACATGCCGGTGGTGCAGGCCTGCGGCCTGATCTTCGCCGCCTTCTACATCTTCCTCAACATGTTCGCCGACATTCTCGCGATCGTCGCGAACCCCAGATTGAGGCATCCGCGATGAGACTGAACACCATCCCCATCAGCGCCTGGATCGGCATCGCCGGCATCGTGCTTTCGATCTTCTGCGCCATCTTCGCCCCCCTCATCGCGCCCTACGGAGAGCGTGAAATCGTCGGCTCCGTCTGGCAGCCGATGGGCGGCGACTTCCTGCTCGGCACCGACAATCTCGGCCGCGACCTCTTCTCGCGGCTGATCTTCGGCGCACGCACCACGATCTTCGTGGCGCTTGCGGCAACGATCCTCTCCTTCTCGCTCGGCATGCTGCTCTCCTTCACGGCAGCGGTGACGGGCGGCTTCGTCGATCAGCTCTTCTCGCGCTTCAACGACCTGATGATGGCGATCCCGACGCTGATCTTCGCCCTCGTCGTTCTCGCCGTTCTGCCGCAGGAACTGTGGATCCTCATCCTCGTGATGGCGGTTCTCGACAGCACCCGCGTCTACCGCATCGGCCGGGCCGTCGCGCTCGACGTCGCGGTCATGGAGTTCGTCGAGGCGGCAAGGCTTCGCGGCGAAGGCACAGGCTGGATCATCTTCCGGGAGATCCTGCCCAACACGCTCTCGCCGCTGCTTGCCGAGTTCGGCCTGCGCTTCGCCTTCTCGATCCTGTTCCTCTCCACCCTCTCCTTCCTCGGCCTCGGCATCCAGCCGCCGGCAGCGGACTGGGGCGGCATGGTGAAGGACAACAAGGACGGCATCATCTTCGGCATTTCCGCCGCGCTGATCCCGGGTGCAGCCATCGCGGGCCTGGCGATCTGCGTCAACCTCGTCGTCGACTGGCTGATGAAACGCACCTCGAGCCTCAAGGGAGGGCGCGGCGATGCCTGATCTTCTTTCCGTCAGGAACCTCAAGATCGAGGCGACGAGCTATCCGCCCGGCGAACCGCCGAGAACCGTCACGCTCGTCGAAGGCGTCTCCTTCGACGTCGAGAAGGGCAAGGTGCTCGGTCTCATTGGCGAGTCCGGCGCCGGCAAGTCGACCATCGGCCTCACCGCACTCGCCTACGGGCGCGGCGGGGTGCGCATCACCGGCGGCGAGGTCAAGCTCAACGGCCAGGACCTGCTGACGCTGTCGCATGGCGGCATCCGCAAGGTGCGGGGCGCCAAGGTCTGCTACGTCGCGCAGTCGGCAGCCGCCGCCTTCAACCCGGCCCACCGGCTCGGCGAGCAGGTGATCGAGGCCTCGCTGAAACACGGCATCATGAGCCGGGCGGAGGCGGAGAAGCGGGCGAACTACCTCTTCAAGGTGCTCGGCCTGCCCAACCCCGACACGTTCGGCCAGCGCTATCCGCACCAGGTCTCGGGCGGTCAGCTCCAGCGCGCCATGACCGCCATGGCGCTCTGCCCGAACCCGGAACTGATCGTCTTCGACGAGCCGACGACGGCGCTCGACGTGACGACCCAGATCGACGTGCTTGCGGCGATCAAGCACGCGATCGAGGAGACCGACACGGCGGCGCTCTACATCACCCACGACCTCGCCGTGGTGGCGCAGATCACCGACGACATCCTCGTGCTTCGCCACGGCAAGATGGTGGAATACGGCACCGTCAAGCAGATCATCGAAGAGCCGCGCGAGGACTACACGCGCGCGCTCGTCAACGTGCGCAGCACGAAGCGCGAGGAAGCGGCCGACCAGTCGAACACGCTGCTGAAGGTCGAGAACATCACCGCCGGCTATTCCAACGGCTTCAAGGTGCTGCAGAACGTCTCGCTGCACCTGCCGAAGGGCCAGACGCTGGCGGTGGTGGGCGAATCGGGCTCCGGCAAATCCACACTCGCCCGCGTCATCACCGGGCTGCTGCCGCCGCAGGAGGGCACGATCAGCTTCGACGGCGGCACGCTGCCGAAGGCGCTGAAGGGCCGGACGAACGACCAGCTCCGCCGCATCCAGATGATCTACCAGATGGCCGACACGGCGATGAACCCGCGCCAGACGGTGCGCGACATCATCGGCCGGCCGCTCACCTTCTACTACGGCATGCGCGGCGCGAAGAAGACCGAGCGTGTGAAGGAGCTTCTGGAGCAGATCGAGATGGGCGGCCGGTTCGCCGACCGCTATCCGGCCGAGCTTTCGGGCGGCCAGAAGCAGCGCGTGGCGATCGCAAGGGCGCTGGCCGCAAAGCCGGAGCTCATCCTCTGCGACGAGCCGACATCGGCGCTCGACCCGCTGGTGGCCGAGGGCATCC
The DNA here is from genome assembly GCA_946886325.1 of uncultured Shinella sp. The sequence goes on along the minus strand of CAMPIK010000119.1, from coordinate 3,475 downwards.
TGAAGCTTCTCCTGAAGCTCCAGGAGGATACGCATGTCTCCTACATGTTCATCACCCACGACATCGCCATCGTGCGCGCGATTGCCGACAGCGTGGCCGTGATGCATCGCGGACAACTCGTGCGCTTCGGCCCCAAATCGAAGGTGCTCTCGCCGCCCTTCGACGACTACACCGACCTGCTGCTGAAATCCGTTCCCGAAATGGAAATCGGCTGGCTGGAGAAGGTGCTGACGACCCGGCGCATGGAGAGCGCGGGGAATTGACATTGGCTCATCGTCCTCCAATATGACTACTGTGGTCATATTGGAGGACGACAGCATGCGCGAAATCCAGTTGAAGGATGCAAAGGCGAAACTCTCCGCCGTCATCGACGAGGCAATGGCCGGCGACGGCGCGATCATCACGCGCCATGGCCGCAAGGACGCCGTCGTCATTTCCTACGACGAATTCGAGCGCCTCAAGAAGGCCGTTCCGAGCCTCGGCTGGATGCTGACGCATTCGCCGCTGGAAGAAGGCGACCTGCCGGAGAGGAAGCCGACACCCGAATTCGGCAAAGACTTCCGCTGATGTACCTTCTGGACACCAACATCATTTCTTTGGTTGCACCGGAACGCAATCGCAACGATCGAGAAGAAGCGCTGGCCAAATGGATCGCCAGCCAGAGCGACTCTCTCTATCTCTCCGTTATCACAATCGCTGAAATCGAAAGCGGAATTGCGCGTCTGAATCGCTTGGGAATGTCGAGAAAGGCAGCGGCATTCACCAAGTGGTCACGCGACATATTGGATGCCCATGAGAAGCGCATATTGCCGCTTGATATTGCAAGCGCCCGGCTTGCCGGACAATTGTTCGACCGTGCCACCGGCGCCGGCAACAATCCGTCATTTTCGGATGCAGCAATCGCGGCGACCGCATCCACCCATGATCTTGTGGCCCTGACAAGAAACAAGAAAGACTTCCAAGCCTTTCAAATCAGCTATCTCGATCCCTACGATGCCCTGATCTGACGCGGGTGGACCTGGAAGAGAACGTCAATTCTCCCGGCACGCCACATCCCCAAGCCGGCTCGCCGCTTCCCCTTCCACCTGCACCGTCTCGTCGCCGCGCGCGGTGCAGTTGCCTTTCTCGCCGGTGCCCGAGCGGAATTTCACCATCGGCTGGCCGTCGATCATCATCGAGGGCAGGATCTCGTAGAGTTCCGGCGGGCAGTTGATGACATCCGAGAGGCGGAGCGCAGGCGCCCCGCCGATGAAGACGCCCTGCGAGCCCGAGAGCGCGCAGGCCGGCAGCGGTGCGGCCGCCTCCTCCGCGACAGCAGGCACAGCGGTTGAAGCGAACACAAGTGCCGCGATTACAATAGCTTCGCTGCGCATCGCCGACTATCCTCCGTTCGACTCGCCTTCCCGCCCTTGGCGCCTATCTTACAGCAACCGGGGCACGCAAAGAACGGATATTACCATGGCCGATCGCGCCTTCACCGTCATCGAAAATGAATGGATCACGCTGGCCGACGGCACCCGGCTTGCCGCCCGCATCTGGATGCCGGACGGCGCCGAAAACGACCCCGTGCCGGCGGTCTTCGAGTTCCTGCCCTATCGCAAGCGGGACGGGACGAGCCCGCGCGACGAATCCACCTACCCGGTCTTCGCCGCCGCCGGCATCGCGGGCGTGCGCGTCGACATCCGCGGCTCGGGTGAATCGGACGGCGTCATCGACGGCGAATATACGGCCCTCGAACTCGCCAATGCCTGCGAACTGATCGAATGGATCGCCGCGCAGCCCTGGTCGAACGGCAGTGTCGGCATGATGGGCATCTCCTGGGGCGGCTTCAACTGCCTGCAGGTGGCCGCCCTCAAGCCGCCGGCGCTGAAGGCGGTCATCTCCATCGCCTCCACCGTCGATCGCTACAATGACGACATCCACTACAAGAACGGCTGCCACCTCTCGGCGCAGCTTTCCTGGGCGGCCACCATGCTCGCCTACCAATCCCGCTCGCCCGACCCTGCCCTCGTCGGCGATCGCTGGCGCCAGATGTGGCTGGAGCGCCTGGCGCTCGAACCCTTCTTCCTGGAGGAATGGCTGCAGCACCAGCGCCGCGACGCCTTCTGGCAGCACGGCTCGATCTGCGAGGATTTCGATGGTTTTCCGGTGCCGGCCCTCGTTATCGCCGGCTGGGCGGACGGCTATCGTTCGACGCCGCTCAAGGCCGTCGAAGGCCTCGGGCCGAAGGCCAAGGCGCTGCTCGGACCGTGGGTGCACAAATACCCGCATTTCGCCTGGCCGAAGCCGCGCATGGATTTCCATGGCGAGGCCATCGCCTGGTGGAACCGCTGGCTGCGGGCGGAGGAAAACGGCGCGGAAGACTGGCCGCAAGTGCGCGCCTATATCCAGGACGGGCCGAAGCCGGCGCTCAGACGCGAATTCGATCCGGGCTTCTGGGTGGCCAAGGACGTCTGGACGCCGCCGGAGATGGACTGCTTCTATGTCGAACAGTTCGGCACGCTGGCGCCCGGCATGCCGATCGCCGGCGCGAAGGATCACGACCGCTACCTGCGCTCGCCGCTCGACACCGGCGTGATGGCCGGCGAGTGGTTCACGCTGAAGCCGGATGCCGAGATGGCGCTCGACCAGCGCGCCGACGATGCCGGCTCGCTGGTGCTGGAAACCGCACCGCTGGAAGAGGCGCAGGATTATCTCGGGCAGCCGGTGCTCGAGCTCGAGGTCGCCTGCGACGCCGACTGGGCCAACCTCTGCGCCCGCATCGTCGATGTGCATCCGGACGGCACGGCTACGCGCGTCACCTTCGGCGTGCTCAACCTCGCGCATCGCGACGGCAATGCCGAACCGAAGCCGATGGAGCACGGCGTCAAGACGCGCGTGCGGATCGTGCTCGATGCCATGGGCTACCGTTTCGGCCCCGGCCATCGCATCCGCCTGTCGCTCTCGACGTCCTACTGGCCGCTGGTTCTGCCGCCGCCGTCCGATCCGGGCCTGACGATCGACCTCGCATCGCTCGGGCTGGCCCTGCCGAAGCTCGGCGCGCACCAGGTCATCGACATCCCGGAGCCCGCCAATCCGGACCCGCTGCCGAAATATACCGAGCTTGCGCCGGCCGAGACCGCGCGCGGCGTGGAACGCGACCTGACGAACGGGCTGACGGAATATGCGATCTATGAGGACACCGGCCTCTTCGAACATCCCGGCACCGGCCTTGCAACGCGACAGGTGCGCGACGAGCTCTGGTCGATCGCCGACGGCGATCCGCTCTCGATGACGGGAACATCCACCTGGACCTGCGACATGCAACGCGACGGCTGGTCCGTGCGCACGCTCTCGACGGCGTCGATCGCCTGCACGGCGACCGACTGGGTGATTTCGGCCAATGTACGCGCCTTCGAGGGCGAAACGCCGATCTTCGAGAAGCGCTTCGAAAAGACGATCCCGCGCGACTTCATGTAGACCCGCGGGATATCTT
>CAMPIK010000118.1 GCA_946886325.1 uncultured Shinella sp. | reverse complement strand
TCAGCAGCCCTTGCCGCCGGCGGCCCAGCGCTTGATGTCGGTGGAGACGCGGGTGGAGATGCCATCGTCCATCAGCGGCCCGAAGGCGGACAGTTTCGCGGGATGGCCCTCGGCCATCACCACCAGCAGCGGACGCGATTCCGGCGAATTGCGCGGCACGAGCAGGATGCGCGGTTTTCCGGAGAAGGAATTGAGCTCCGGCGCCAGGCGGTAGGCCTTGAAGGCGGCGTCGCCGGACTTGAACCAGCAGGCATTGGCGCCGAGCGCCACGCGTTCCATCGTCGGGAGTGCTGCGGTGCTCGCCGCAGGCGCTTCGGGCGCCGACTGGCAGCCGGACAGCAGCAAGGCCCCCGCAAGCGCAGCGGGACCGGTCAGGCGAAGAGGAAGGGCAGGGCGCATCGAATCGATCCCGGATTGCATCTGAACGCCCCGGTTAGCAGCTTATGATTAAGAGCGCCTAACGAAACCTCCGGGCGGAGGATTGCCGAGGGATTTTCGTTCCCTCGCAAGGAGCTGACCACAGTCGATGCCACAAGCATCGGCGAGGATCGGCGACGAAGCGAGGGGCGGAAAGCACCGGCAAGCCGACCCCGCGAGGTTTCGTTAGGCGCTCTAAGCAGCGATTACGTCGAGCGCCGATGCGAAGAGGCCGCGGCCGTCCGTCCCGCCATGCGCCATCTCGATCAGGTTTTCGGGATGCGGCATCATGCCGAGCACGTTGCCCTTCGCATTGACGATGCCGGCGATGTCGTTCATCGAGCCGTTCGGGTTGGTACCCTCTGCATAGCGGAAGACGACCTGGCCGTTGCCCTCGATCGACGCCAGCGTTTCCGCATCGGCGAAATAATTGCCGTCGTGATGCGCGACCGGGCAGCGCAGGATCTGGCCCTTGGCATAGGCGCGGGAGAAATCCGTCTCCGCGTTCACCACTTCCAGCTTGATTTCCTTGCAGACGAATTTCAGCGAGGCGTTGCGCATCAGCGCGCCTGGCAGGAGCCCCGCCTCGACGAGGATCTGGAAGCCGTTGCAGACGCCCAGGACCTTCACACCCGCTTCCGCCTTCGCCTTGATTGCCTGCATGACCGGCATGCGCGCCGCGATCGCACCGCAACGCAGATAATCGCCATAGGAAAAGCCGCCGGGAATGACGATCAGATCGACGTCGGGCAGGTCCGTCTCCGTCTGCCAGACGGTCACGGGCGCCGTGCCGGAAATCTTGGTGAGCGCCGCGATCATGTCGCGGTCGCGGTTGAGGCCGGGAAGCTGGACGACGGCGGACTTCATGGGTGCGGTTCAAACCTTGCCTGGGCCTCGGCGAGTTCACGCAGTTCGAGGCGGTTTTCGATACGGTCGAGGCGCTGGTCCACGCGCTCGATGCGCGAGTAGATGTGGTGAACGTCCTGCTGCACCGTCACGATAGCGCCTCGCATCGTGATCATTTCGCTCCGAAGGTCGGAAAGACCGGTGTCCAACTTGTCCATTCGCGTGTGGATGCTTTTCAGCACCTCATAGAGCAGTTCGTTCGTGACCTCTGCCACTGCCCATCTCCTTCAACCGTCAGTCGAGTGAGATAGTGTAATTCTCAATCACGGTGTTGGCCAGAAGCTTTTCGCACATGGCCTTCAGGTCGGCCTCCGCCTTGGCGCGGTCAGCGGTGTCGAGCGAAAGGTCGAACACCTTGCCCTGCCGGATCTGGCCGACGCCGTCGAAGCCGAGCGCGCCGAGCGCGCCTTCGATCGCCTTGCCCTGCGGGTCGAGAACGCCGTTCTTGAGCGTTACCGTTACGCGTGCCTTGATCATGCCGTCCTCTTCAGAATTCTTACTTCACCAGAACCGGGCCGGTGCCCCGGATCGGTTCGTTCTCGTTGATGATGCCGAGGCGGCGGGCGACTTCCTGGTAGGCTTCGAGCAGCCCGCCCATGTCGCGGCGGAAGCGGTCCTTGTCCATCTTCTCCTGGGTCACGACGTCCCACAGGCGGCAGCTGTCCGGCGAAATCTCGTCGGCGATGATGATGCGCATCATGTCGCCCTCGAAGAGCCGGCCGCATTCGAGCTTGAAATCGACAAGCTGGATGCCGACGCCGAGGAAGAGGCCGGAGAGGAAGTCGTTGACGCGAATGGCGAGCGCCATGATGTCGTCGAGTTCCTGCGGGCTTGCCCAGCCGAAGGCAGTGATATGCTCTTCGGAGACCAGCGGATCGTCGAGATTGTCGGCCTTGAAGTAGAACTCGATGATCGAGCGCGGCAGAACGGTGCCTTCCTCGATGCCGAGGCGCTTTGCGAGCGAGCCGGCGGCAACGTTGCGCACGACGACCTCGAGCGGAATGATTTCCACTTCCTTGATCAGCTGCTCGCGCATGTTGAGGCGGCGGATGAAGTGCGTCGGAATGCCCATCTTGTTCAGATGAGTGAAGAGATATTCCGAGATGCGGTTGTTGAGCACGCCTTTCCCGTCGATAACGTCATGCTTCTTCTTGTTGAAGGCAGTGGCGTCGTCCTTGAAGAACTGGATCAGGGTGCCCGGCTCCGGACCCTCATAGAGAATCTTGGCCTTGCCCTCGTAGATACGGCGGCGACGGTTCATGGGATTTTCTCTGTTGTTGGCGCCCTTGGGTGGCGCAGAATGTCTTTGTCTTTGCGCGCTCAATAAACGAAATGCTGCGGTTTAACAATCGGCCTCTCAAGCCTTCCCACGTTTTCCGGGCACAAGCGTGGCAGCGCGTGAAGCGTCGAAACTTCGCATTGCACTTTCGGCGCTCATTTGATTAATGGTCGGAAACCCTGACGGGGCCGCAAATCGACGGGAGAAGATGGTATGACCAACATGCAGGACCGGGAAAAGGCCTTCGAGGCCAAGTTCGCTCTCAATGAAGAACTGCGCTTCAGGGCCGAGGCGCGCCGCAACAAACTGCTTGGTCTCTGGGCGGCCGGGCTGCTCGGCAAGATGGATAGCGACGCCGATGCCTATGCGCGCGACGTCGTTGCCGCCGATTTCGAAGAGGTCGGGCACGAGGACGTGGTGCGCAAGATCAGCCAGGACTTCGCGGCTGCCGGCGTCGCCAAGACCGACGACGAGATTCGCGTCCAGATGCTGGAGCTTCTGGCGATTGCCATCGCGCAGATCGAGCAAGGCTGAACCATCCGGTCGTCAAATCCCTTCGATGGCCCGCCGGTCTGCCGCGCGGGCCATTTTCGTTTCGCGGGAACCGTTCAGCCGAGGGTTCGGCGCAGTTTGCCCTGCAGTTCATGGACCGGCGATACGTGCTCGCGCCAGCTTTCGGCGCGGACGAAACCGGCAATGGCGCTGCCTGGCATCGGGCGGGCCAGCGCATAGCCCTGCAGGATGTCGCAGCCGAGTTCGCGCAGCGTGATCGCATGGGCCGCGGTCTCGACGCCTTCGCCCACCACTTCGATGTCGAGCGAACGGCCGATCTCGATGATCGTGCCGACGAGCCGGCGCTGCGCGGCCGAGCGGGTGATCGGCTTCACCAATTGGCGATCGATCTTCAGCCGGCGGGGGCGCAGTTTCAGAAGGCTGACGATCGACGCATGGCCGGTGCCGAAATCGTCGATCTCGATATCGATGCCGAGCCGGCGCATCTCCGCCAGATTGTCGAGCACGACGCGGTCGCAATCGTCGAGGAAGATCGATTCGAGCAGTTCGAAGGAGAGCGTGCCGGCCGGCGGCGCGAGCGTGCGAAGCGATGCGGCGAGATCGGGATCGTGCAGCCGGAGCGACGAAACGTTTGCCGAGAGCTTCGGCACGTTAAGCCCCGCTTCCTGCCAGGTCGCGAAATCGGCGAGCGCCTTTTCGAGCACGATCCGGTCGATCGTGGCGACGACGTTGAGGTCCTCGGCGATCTTCAGGAAGGCGTCGGGTGCAAGCAGCCCGCGTTCGGGGTGCTGCCAGCGGGCAAGCGTCTCGACGCCGACGATATCGAGCGTGCGGGCGTCGAACTGCGGCTGGTAATAGGGCGTGAACTCGCCGCGTTCGATCGCCGTCAGGATGCCGTCCGCGGTCTGCTTGTTAACGATGATCTGCGCCTGGATCTCCTGCGAAAAGAATTCGTGCCGGCTGCGGCCCTTGTTCTTGGCGCGGTAGAGGGCAAGGTCGGCATTGACGAGCAACTGCTTGCCGTCGATCTCGGCGCCGGTCCCGCTGGCGATACCGACGCTGGCGCCGAAGCGGCAGATATGGCCGTCGAAGGTCACGGGCTCGCGCATCGCAGCGACGATCTCGTCGGCGAGTGCCGCAAGATCCCGCGCGTGCGGCCCGGCCGACAGGAAGACGAATTCGTCGCCACCGATGCGCGCCACGAAATCACCCGCCCCGGCATGGCGGCGCAGCACGTCGGCGGCGTGCACGAGCATGCGGTCGCCGGCGAGGTGGCCGAGCGTATCGTTGATTTCCTTGAACCGGTCGAGATCGATGTGGAGGATCGCGATACGGCCGCCATCGCGGTACGCGCGTTCGGCGGTCGCCTGAAGCGTTGCATCGAGAAAGCGCCGGTTCGGCAGGCCGGTCAGATGGTCGTGCAGCGCGGTGTGCTCGATGCGCGCCTTTGCGTCTTCCAGTTCGCGGTTGCGTGCCTCGGCGAGATCGCGGGCACGCTGCAGCTCCTGCTGGAGGCGAATGTCTTCGGTGACGTCCCAGTTGGCGCCGACAAGGCGCGGCACGCCGTTGGCGTCGATATAAGGTGCGCCGCGCGCCCGGATGTGGCGGACTTCGCCGTCGGTCCGCACGATGCGGAATTCGTTGGTGAAGGGCATGCGGTCGCGCACCGCCGCCTCGACGCGGGCGAGCGCGCCGGCGCGATCCTCCTCGTGGATCATGTGTTCCCAGGCTTCCGCCACGGCGGTGCCGCGCGTGAGGCCGTACATGCCGAGAAGCGCGTCGTCCCAGATCAGCTCGCCGCTGCGCAGATTGGCCTCGAAGACACCGATCCGCGAGATTTCGAGGGCGAGTTCCAGCCGGCGCGAGAGTTGGGCCAGCAGTTCTTCCGCCTCGCGCCTTTCGGTGATGTCGGTGTCAGTGCCGGCGATGCGCGACGGTTTGCCGTTGCCATCATATTCGACCACGGCGCCGCGGCTCTCGATCCAGACCCAATGGCCGAGACGATGTTTCTCGCGATAGGCAAAGACGTTGAAGACCGCTTCGGCCTGTTCCTGCCGGCGGATTTCTTCCAGAACCCGGTCGCGATCGTCCGGGTGGACGGACTGGATCCAGGTCTCCACCGAACCATCAACGGTATCATCGGCGGCAAGACCCCGGATCGCCTTCCACTGGCGGGAATAGAACATCTCGCCGCGGTTGAAGTCATGGTCCCAGACGCCCTGGCCGGCGCTTTCGAGCGCATGGTTCCAGCGGCTTTCCCGGTCGGAGAGTTCGATCTCGTTGCGCTTGCGTTCGTCGATGTCCATGACCTGGAGCACGAAGCGGGGATGGCCGCTGCCGTCGGCAAAGGGAGCAATCGAGACGAGCACCCAATGGGCGGTGCCGTCTGCGCGCCGAAGGCGCAGTTCCCATGGCGATGCCGCCCGGGTGTCGCCCAGCGCATCCTTCATGGCCTGGGCAATGGCCAGCCGGTCGCCCGCATGAACGAGCGCTTCCAGTGTCCTGCCATCAAGGGGTGTCTCTTCGCCGGTTATGCGCGAGAGGGCCGGATTGCCGGCAAGCACCGTTCCGGCCGCATCCAGCACGGCCATTGCCATCGGAGAACCGGCAAAGAACGCGCCAAAGGGATCGGTCGGGTCGAGCGCCCCTTGCGGCGCCGACAAAGAGGGCTGTCTTGCCATGAAACGCGGCGCCTGCTTGCTACGAAACAGCAGGCAGGATGCGGGAATTAAATGAAATTCCCCTTAATGACGACTATCGGATGGAAGGTGCACCTATCGAGGCTTCAGACGGCTCAGGAACTGCGCGAAGACCATGGTGCCCTCCGGCCAGGGGCCGTGGCCGGATTCGGCGTTGATATGCCCGGAATTGCCCGCATCCACGAGAAACGAACCCCAGGCGTTGGCGATGTCCTCGGCGTGCTCGTAAGCGCCGAAATGGTCGTCGCGGCTTGCCACCATCAGCGAGGGGAAGGGCAGCGGGTCGCGCGGATAGGGGCCGAAGGTCATCAGGTGTTTCGGACGGATCGCCGGATTGGCGACATCCGGCGGCGCGACGAGGAAAGCGCCGGCGATGCGATCGCCGATCTCGGGCACGGCATGGATCAGCGTCGCGACGCCGAGCGAATGGGCGACGACCACGACCGGTCGCGTCGCCGCCTGCGCTTCCTCGACCAGACGCGCAACCCAGTCCTCGCGCACCGGCTTCGACCACTCGGCCTGCTCGACGCGCCGGGCGGAGGCGAGTTTCGACTGCCAGCGGCTCTGCCAGTGGTCCGGCCCGGAATTGGTGTAGCCGGGGACGATGAGAATATCTGCTTCGGATGCCTTCATAGTGGCCGCGATGTGCGTTCACAAACTCATGAAGTCAAGAGGGGAGGACTTTTCTCCGCCGGGATGCTAATATCGCGTCAATGCCAGTCGCGATGGTTCGTGTTGGCGATGCGATTGTCGCCGATGCGTGACGGTCGTGACGGTTCCCACCGGCAAGGAGGAATGGTCATGACGGCGTTTCATGTGATGGCGGGTGCCGACGATGCGATCGTCCATCCGACCGTACGCAAGATTTCGATGGCCGATATCGGGGAGGCGCTGGCGCGCGGCTTCGACGATTTTCGCGAGAAGCCGTCGCACTATGTCTTCCTGTGCCTGATCTATCCGATTTCCGGGATCGTGCTGATCACCTGGAGTTCGGGCGCCAATCTGCTGCCGCTGATCTTTCCGCTGATGGCGGGCTTTGCGCTTCTCGGGCCGTTCTTCGCGCTCGGCCTCTATGAAATCAGCCGTCGGCGCGAACTCGGCATGGATACGTCCTGGCGTCACGCGCTCGATGTCCGAAAATCGCCCGCGCTGCCGGCGATCCTGTCCAGCTTCGCGGCCAGGGGGCTGGTCGGGCGCGGCACCAGCATGAGGTCCTCCCGTCGCCCGGTCACGCCGTCCGGGGGGGGGCGGGCGGACCCGG
>CAMPIK010000117.1 GCA_946886325.1 uncultured Shinella sp. | reverse complement strand
AGATTGAAATGGCGATTCATTGGAGAAGCTAACCCAAGTGTATCTTGCCTGCCTCTCAGGATATGGGAGCCGGATGGCATCCAGCCCCATCCGTTCACCAGCAGCAGAAGCCGCCGTCGACGAGAAGATCGACGCCGGTGACGAAGCTTGCGGCGTCGGAGAGGAGGAAGACGGCGGGGCCGACCATCTCGTTCACGTTCGCCATGCGCTGCATCGGCGTCTGTTCCTCGAAGAGCTTGGTCTGGTGCACCATCTCGGGCCGCGTGTTCATCGGCGTCGCGGTGTATCCGGGGCTGATCGTGTTGACGCGGATGCCGCGGCCGACCCATTCCATCGCCATCGATTTCGACATGTGGATGACGCCGGCCTTGGAGGCGTTGTAGTGGCACTGGCTGAGGCCGCGATTGACGATGACGCCGGACATCGAGGCGATGTTGACGATCGCGCCGCGCCCGGTCTTCAGCATGGCGCGCGCCTCCGCCTGGCAGGAAAGAAAGACCCCTTTCAGGTTGACGTCGATCATCGTCTGGAACTGGCTTTCCTCCATCGCCTCGGCCGGATTGGCATTGGCGATGCCGGCCGCGTTGACGGCGAGCGTCAGCGGTCCGAGTTCGGCCTCCGTTCGCGCGACGGCCGCATCCAGCGCGTCGCCGCTGGTGACGTCGGCGGCAATGGAGATGCTGCGGCGCCCGGCGCTCGCGATGAAGGCGGCAGTCGTTGCCAGGCCGTCGTCGGTGCGGCGGTCGAGCAGCGCGACATCCGCGCCGCATTGCGCCAGGCCCATGGCGATGCGCTGGCCGATGCCGCTGCCGGCACCCGTCACGAAGGCGACGTTTCCGGTGAGGTCGAACAATTTCGGCGCGTCGAGCGTGATGTCGGACATTGAAACTTCCCTGTTCAGATTGTCGCCAGTTCCATGACCGAGACGTCGTTTGCGTCCTTCCGGTCGAGGATACCGGTCTGTTTTCCCTGGGCCATGACCATGATGCGGCCGGAGACGCCGAGCACCTCCTCGAGATCGGAGCTGACCACGATGACCGCGACGCCATCCCGCGCGAGGTCCATGATCAGGTCGTAGATCGAGGAGCGGGCGCCGACGTCGATGCCGCGCGTCGGCTCGTCAAGCACCACGACCTCAGGCTTGCGGGCGAGCCATTTGGCGAGCACCACCTTCTGCTGGTTGCCGCCGGAAAGCTCGCCGGCATTCTGACGGCCGCGGCCCTTGACGCCGAATTTCCGGATACAGTCGTCGGCGAACCTGTGCAGGCCGCGCGTCGAGATCCAGCCCTTGCGGGCGATCTCGCCGAGATTGGCATAGCCGATATTTTCTGCGATCGAATGCTCCAGCACCACACCCTGGAGCTTGCGGTCTTCCGGCACCAGAACGATGCCGTTGCGGATCGCGTCGACCGGCGAGCGCGGCGTCACCGGCCTGCCGTGCAGGAGAACCTCGCCGCTCGCGATCGGATCGGCGCCCGTCATGGCACGAACGAGTTCGGTGCGGCCGGCGCCCATCAGGCCCGCGATGCCGAAGACCTCGCCCTTGCGGACGGAAAAGCTGATGTCGCGAAACGTGTTGTCCGGCGAAGACAGGTTGCGGACCTCGAAGGCCACCTCCTGCGTCGGTTCGGGCAGGGCGGGAAACATGCGATCGAGTGAACGGCCGACCATCGCCTCGACGATCGTGCGCACCGGCACGTTGCCGCTGTCGAATTCCTGCACCTTGGCGCCGTCGCGCATGACCACGATCCGGTCGGCGATCTGGCGGATTTCCTCCAGACGATGCGAGATATAGATGATGCCGACGCCGTCCGCCTTCAGGCGGGCGATCTGCCGGAAGAGCAGTTGCGTCTCCTCCCCGCCGAGGGCGGCCGTCGGCTCGTCGAGGATCAGCAGGCGCGCGTTCAGCGTCAGCGCCTTGGCGATCTCGATCAACTGCTGCTTGCCGGTCGACAGGCCTTCGACGAGGCGGTCGGGCGAGATGTCGAGACCGAGCCGCTGCAGCCCGCTTTGCGCCCGCTCCTCCATCGCCTTGCGGTCGATACGGCCGGATCGCATGGGGTAGCGCCCGAGAAAGATGTTTTCGGCGATGGAGAGCTTCGGAAGGAGCTTCAGTTCCTGGTGGATCATGCCCACCCCCTCGTCCATCGCGGCGCGGGGATTGGCCGGGGCATAGGTTGCCCCGAGCCAGGTCATTGTTCCGGCCGAGGGCTGGACGGTGCCGGAAATGATGTTCGACAGGGTCGACTTTCCGGCACCGTTTTCACCGAGCAGCGCCACGACCTCTCCCGCGCCGACGTCGAGATCGACGCCGTGCAGGACCCTCACCGGACCGTAGGACTTCTCGATCCCACGGAGCGACAGGATGGGAGACTGGGTCGTCATGGCGCTTCAGCCTTTCGGGTATCGAGCCGGATTACGGGTGGCTCTTGACGAATTCCGGCGCGTTCTCGCAGGTCGTCAGCACGGCGTTCGGCGTCTGGCGCTCCTCGACCTTCTGGCCGGCAGCAACGGCAAGGGCCGATTCGACGGCGAGAACGCCCATCTTCTGCGTGCTCTGCGTCGCCGTGGCAATGAACGGACCGTCGCACTTGGCGAGATATTCGAGCGCCGAGACGTCGCCGTCATAGCCGCCGATGATCACCTTGTCGGAGAGGTTCGCCACGTCCACGGCCTTCGCCGCGCCCATCGCAAGGCCGTCGGCCTGCCCGAAGATGATGTTGATGTCGGGATTGGCCTGCAGCATGTTCTGCGCGATCGAGAAGCCCTCGTCCGCCGACCACATGTTGCTCCACTGCTGGGCGACCAGTTCCACGCCCGGGTTTTCGTCGATGGCGCGCTTGCAGCCCGTGAAGCGATCGACTTCCGGCGTCGTGCCCTTCTGGCCGTGGATGATGACCATCTTGCCCGAGCCGCCGGCCTTTTCGATGATGTGCTTGCAGACGGCATAGGCGGAATCGACGCTTTCGCCTGCGATGAACGTGTCGCCCGGCTCGCCGTCCGGGACGCGGTCGACGTTGATTACCGGAATGCCGGCCTGGCGGGCAAGGCGGGTCGGAACGGCGGCAGCGGCGGCGCCGGCCGGGATGTAGATGAAGGCGTCGATGCCCTGGGTCATCAGGTCCTGCACCTGGCTGACCTGGGTGGCCGTGTCGTTCTTCGCGTCGACGACGATCACCTCGATGCCCTTTTCGGTCGCGTATTTCTCGACGCCGAGCTTGATCTGGTTGAAGAAGTCGGCCTGGAGGTTCGGAACGGCAAGGCCGATCTTCTTGACCTCTGCGGCGGACGCGCCGAGGGGTGCCGACAGGATCGCGGCCGTGGTCGCGGCCAAAAGCAGTGTGGACAGTTTCATGGTTTCTCCTCCGAGTTGCCCGGTGCACGCCCTGCCATTGCAGGAAGCCACCTCCCTATGCCGGTCCGCACCATTGCAGACCGCTTTTCAGCACCCCGCACCGTTTTCGATGCCGGGGTGAAAATTCCTCACGTGCGCTTGCGATAGGTCTCGGCCGTCACCGCCAGCACGATGACGGCGCCGATGATCACCTGCTGCATGAACGGCGAGACGCTGAGCAGGTTGAGGCCGTTGCGCAGGACGCCGATGATCAGCACGCCGATGATGGTGCCGCCGATGCCGCCGGTGCCGCCCGACAGCGAGGTGCCGCCGATCACGACCGCCGCGATGGCGTCGAGTTCGTAGGAGACACCAGACGAAGGCTGGACGGAGTCGAGGCGCGCGGCGAGCACCATGCCCGAAAGCCCGGCGAGCGCGCTGCACACGACATAGACGAGCACCGTCGCCCGCTTGACATTGATGCCGGCAAGCCGGGCCACCTCGGCATTGCCGCCGATGGCATAGAGGATGCGCCCGCCATGGCGGTAGCGCTGGTAGAGCAGGCCGATGGCGAAGACGACCAGCATGACGGCGACGGTGAGCGTCAGGAACCCGCCGAAGCGCACGATCGCCATCGTGTTGAACCAGGACGGGAAGCCGATGATCTGCTGGCCGTTGGTGATCATGTTGGCGATGCCGCGCGTGACCGACATCATGGCGAGTGTCGCGATGAAGGCCGGTACGTTGAAACGCGTGATGAGCAGACCCGCGATCAGCCCGTTCAGCGATGCAGCGACGAGCGCAAGCGGGATCGCCAGCCACATCGGCACGCCGGCGACGACGTTCAGGTAACCGAGCACCATCATCGCCAGCGCCATGACCGAACCGACCGCGAGATCGATGCCTCCGATCAGGATGACGAGCGTCATGCCGACGGCCATGATGCCGAGCACCGTGATCTGGTCGAGAACGTTGAGGAAATTGCGGATCGAGAAGAACGTATCGGTCGCGACGGTGAGAAACAGGCAGAGCACGACCAGCCCGATCAACGGGCCGGTCGCACCGCGCAGGGACGGAAACAGTCCGCCAGCCGATCCCCGTGCCGCCTTCGCCGCTGCAAGCATGCTGCCCTCCCTCGTGCCGTTCGACCATCGTTATGCGTCAATCAGCATAATTATTCATGTCCGTCTGTAAATTCGTACCCGATCAGGGCCGACCGTGTCAATACGTTTTTGCCTCGTTGAATATGGCCGGACGGCGCAAAATACCCTTGACTTCGCCGGCCATCCTGTAAATATATAGGCACATGTATATTTATTCACTGTGAGGATTTCATGCAGCCGAACGATCTCGACGGCATTGCCAGACAGATCCGCCTCCGCGATCTGCAGGCGGTTTTCGAAGCCGGCGCCGGGCATATCGGCGGGGAGATGTCGGCCATCGACATTCTGACGGCGCTCTATTTCCGCGTGCTGCGCATCTGGCCAGATCAGCCTGGACATCCCGACCGCGACCGCTTCGTGCTCTCCAAGGGCCATGTGGCGCTGGCGCTCTATGTGACGCTCGCCAAGCGCGGGTTCTTTCCGGAGGAAGAGCTTTCGACCTTCCTCAAGCCGCATTCGCGCCTGAACGGGCACCCGAACTGCACGAAGGTTCCGGGCGTCGAAACCAATACCGGTCCGCTCGGCCATGGCCTGCCGGTCGCCGTCGGCATGGCGAAAGCCGCCAAGCTGACCGGGCGCGGCTACCACACCTATGTGCTGACCGGCGACGGCGAGATGCAGGAAGGCTCCAACTGGGAAGCCATCGCCTCGGCCGCGCAGTTCGGTCTCGACAACCTCACGCTGATCATCGACCACAACCGTTTCCAGCAGGGCGCCACGCTGAAGGAGACCAACGATCTGGCGCCCTTTCCGGCGAAGCTCGAGGCCTTCGGCTGGACGGTCACCGAGATCAACGGCAACGCCATGGACGAGATCGTGCCGGCACTGGAGACCCGCGGCAGCGGCCCGCACTGCATCGTCGCGCATACCAACAAGGGCCAGGGCATTTCCTTCATGCAGGACAGGGTCGACTGGCACCACAAGGTGCCGAATGCCGAGCAATTCGCGATAGCGGTGGCCGAACTTTCGGAGGCGCTGTGATGAACGTCGTGATCCCTTCCCCCAAGCTTAACGATTGCCGCGACGCCTTCGTCGCCATGCTGGAGCGCCTCGGCGCCGAGGACCCGCGGATCGTGGCCGTCTGCAACGATTCCGTCGGCTCGTCGAAGCTCGGCGGCTTCAAGGCCAAATGGCCCGAGCGGCTGGTCAATGTCGGCATCGCCGAGCAGAACATGGTCGGCGTCGGCGCAGGGCTGGCCAATGGCGGGCTCCTGCCCTTCGTCTGCGCCGCCGCCTGCTTCCTGACCGGGCGGTCGCTGGAACAGATCAAGGCCGACATCGCCTATTCCAACGCCAATGTGAAGCTGATCGGCATCTCCTCCGGCATGGCCTATGGCGAGCTCGGCCCGACGCATCACTCCATCGAGGATTTTGCCTGGACCCGCGTGCTGCCGAACCTGCCTGTCATCGCACCCTGCGACTCCATCGAGACGGCCGCCGCCGTGAAGTGGGCCGCAGGCTACGAGGGGCCGGTCTTCCTGCGCCTGTCGCGCGTCGGCGTTCCGGACCTGCTGCCAACGGGCCATGTCTTCGAACCGGGCAAGGCGAACCGTCTGCGCGACGGCGACGCGATCACGCTGATCGCCAACGGCACGCTGACCCACCGCATGCTGAAGGCGGCCGACCTGCTTGCCGCGCAAGGGATCGAGGCGCGCGTGCTGAACATGGCGACCGTCCGTCCGATCGACCTCGAAGCCGTCGTGGCCGCCGCCCGCGACACCGGCGCGATCCTGACGGCCGAGGAACATTCGGTCTACGGCGGGCTCGGATCGGCCATCGCCGAAGTCGTGGTATCGGAAGCGCCGGTGCCGATGAAGATACTCGGCGTTCCCGGCATCTTTGCCCCGACAGGCTCGGCGGAGTTCCTGCTCGACGAATTCGGCATGTCGCCCGCGGCCATCGCCGAGGCGGCCGTGACACTGATCGCACGGAAATCTTCACGCGCGTGACCGCGTCGCGTTAGATGACGTGCCGGGCGCGGCAGGACCCTCCCCTTGCCGCGCCCCAATTTCCCGCCCGCCGGAGCCCTGTCCATGACAACCGCCATTCTCGCCATCGATCAGGGCACGACGAATTCCAAGGCGGTTCTGGTCTCGACCTCGGGAGACATCCTGTCGCGCGGCCACTCGCCGGTCGGCATTTCTCATCCCCAGCCCGGCTGGGTGGAGCAGGACCCGCTTCGCATCTGGAACTCGGTGCTGGAGGCGATTGCCGCCTGCCTTGCCGAAGGACCCGACGCCGAGATTCTCGGCATCGCGATTTCCAGCCAGCGTGAATCCGTCACCGTCTGGGATGCGGAAACCGGCAAGCCGCTCGGCCCGGTGGTGAGCTGGCAGTGCCGCCGCAGCGCAGAGGCCTGCGCCGACCTGATCGCGGCCGGCCATGCGGCGTGGGTGCAGGCGCTGACCGGACTGCCCATCGACCCGATGTTTCCCGGCCCGAAGATGAAATGGCTGATCGACCGGGTGCCTGCCGCTCGCGCGGTTAGGCTCGGGACGATCGACGCCTGGCTGATCCACTGCTTCACCAACGGCGCGGTCCATGCCTGCGATGCGTCGAACGCCGCCCGCAGCCAGCTCTACGACCTGAACCGCC
>CAMPIK010000116.1 GCA_946886325.1 uncultured Shinella sp. | reverse complement strand
CGACACGATGGCGGCAGGCACGCCGAAGACATCGTCCTTCAGGCGCATCGGCACCATGCGCGAGGCCGGGCTGATCGCGATCATCCTCGCGCTCTGCGTGGTCATGAGCTTCGCCTCGCCGCATTTCCTGACGCTCGGCAATTTCCGCGCCATGCTGATGAGCTTTTCGGTGGAGGGCATCGTCGTCGTCGGCATGACGATCCTGCTGATCGTCGGCGGCATCGATCTCGCGGTCGGTTCGGTCGTCTGTTTCGCCATGGTGCTGTCCGGCTCGCTGTTTCTGGCGGGCCTCGATCCCTGGACCGCCTCGCTTCTCGGCATTCTGGCAAGCGGCGTCATCGGCGCTATCATGGGCTTCTTCGTGACGGTGGTCGGGCTGAACCACTTCATCACATCGCTTGCGGCGATGGTGATCGTGCGCGGGCTCTGCCTCGTCATCACCAAGGGCACGCCGCTGTCGCTCTTCACGCTGCCGCCGGAGTTCAAGGCGGTGGGGCAGGGCACCTTCCAGGGCGTTCCCTATGTCATCCTGATCTTCGTCGCCATCGTCATCCTGTTCGACTTCCTGCTGCGCCGGGCAACGGCCTTCCGCAAGGTCTTCTATACCGGCAGCAACGAGAAGGCGGCGCTCTATTCCGGCATCCGGACGCAGCAGGTGAAGTTCTGGGTGACGGTGCTCTGCTCGACGCTTGCCGGTGTCGCGGGTGTCATCTACATGTCGCGCTTCGGGGCGGCGACACCGACCTTCGGCGTCGGCATGGAACTCAACATCATCGCCGCGGCGGTCATCGGCGGCGCCTCTCTCAACGGCGGCTCCGGAACGATCCTCGGCGCCATTCTCGGCATCGCGCTTCTGTCCCTCGTCACCAGTTCGCTGATCCTGCTCGACGTCTCGGTCTACTGGCAGGACATGATCAAGGGCTGCATCCTGCTTGCCGCCGTCTCCATCGACCATTTCCTGCACAAGCGGAAGGCCGCCTGACATGCCGATCGCCAAACCGAAACCGAAATCGACGGCGCCGCGCGAGGAGATCGTCATCGCCCGGCAGATGCACCAGGCCCTCGTCCTGCATTTCCTGGAAGGGTTGACGCAGGCGCAGATCGCCGACCGGCTCGGCATCTCGCATGCCACCGTCAACCGGCTGATCAAGCGCGGCCGCCAGCTCGGCCTCGTCGAGATCAAGATCAAGTCGCCGGTGGAGCCGCTGGTCGACATGGAGGAACGTCTTCTGGCGCTCGGCGGCATCAGCCGCGCGGTCGTGGTCCCCACCGTCTCCGACAATCCGCAGACGGCCCTCCAGGCGGTCGGCGAAGCGGCGGCGCGCCTGCTGCTCGAGGAGATCGCCGACGGCAACACGATCTGCATCACCGGCGGCAAGGGCGTGAGCGCCGTGGTCGCCGGCCTGAAAGGACCGCTTCGCTACGATGTCGAGGTCATTCCGGCGACCGGCTGCGTGCAGGGCAAGCACTATACCGACGTCAACCACGTCTCGACGCTGATGGCCGACCGGCTGGGCGGGCGCTCCTACCAGATCCACGCGCCGCTTTTTGCCGATGATGCCGGGCAGCGGGCGATGCTGATCAACATGCGTTCGGTCGCCGACGTCTTCAAGCGGGCGCGCGAGGCGAAGGTCGCCGTCGTCGGCATCGGTTCGATCCTGACGGACGACTCGAGCTATTACGACCTGCATCCGTCCTCGAGCACCGACAGGGCGGCGATCGAGAGATCGGGCGCGAGCTGCGAACTGCTTGCCCATCTGCTCGACGACCACGGGCGGGTCTGCGACTACAGCCTCAACCGTTCGCTGGTCTCGCTGACGCTCGAAGAGTTCGCCTCCATCCCGATGAAGATCGGCGTGGCGAGCGGGCCGAACAAGGCAGGCCCGATCCTCAGCGTCATGCGCGGCAATCATCTCGATACGCTCGTCACCGACGAGGCGACCGGCGCGCGCATTCTCGAAATTGCATCCGAGGAAGGACTTGCCGCATGAATGGCCAGCAATTGACCCGCAAGATCGGACGCTCCGGCGTTGAGGCATCCGCCGTCGGCCTCGGCACATGGGCGATCGGCGGCTGGATGTGGGGCGGCACGGACGAGGCGGAATCGATTTCCGCGATCCAGGCTTCGCTCGATGCCGGCGTGACGCTGATCGACACCGCGCCCGCCTACGGTCTCGGCCGCTCGGAGGAGATCGTCGGCAAGGCGATTGCCGGCCGGCGCGACAAGGCGGTGATCGCGACCAAGTGCGGCCTCGTCTGGCACACGCAGAAGGGCAGGCATTTCTTCGACCAGGACGGCAGGCCGGTCCATCGCTATCTCGGCCGGGACTCGATCGTCCATGAGCTTGAGGAAAGCCTGCGCCGGCTCGGCACGGATTATATCGACCTCTACATCACCCATTGGCAGGATCCGACGACGCCGGTCGAGGAAACGGTCGCGGCGCTCGAAGACCTGAAGCAGGCCGGAAAGATCCGCGCGATCGGCGCCAGCAATGTCAACCGGTCCGAACTGGAACAGTATGTCGCGACGGGCGCGCTGGACGCGATTCAGGAGCGGTTCAGCATGATCGACCGGGGGATCGAGGCGGACCTGCTGCCGCTGACGGTCAAAAATGGCGTGTCGACGCTCAGCTATTCCTCGCTGGCGCTTGGCCTGCTGTCCGGCACGATCGGACCCGACCGGGTGTTTTCCGGCGACGACCAGCGCCGGGACAATCCGCGCTTTTCGGTCGCCAACCGGCAGAAGGCGAAGGACTTCGCCGAGGCGATCCGGCCCGTTGCCGAGCGGCATGGCGCCAGCATCGCGCAAGTGGTGATCGCCTGGACGCTGACGCAACCGGGCGTGACCTTTGCGCTTTGCGGTGCGCGCAATCCGGCGCAGGCGCTCGACAATGCCAGAGCCGGCACCCTTCGGCTCGGCACGGAAGACATTGCGGCCATCGATGCCGCCATTGCGGCGAAGCTGGCCAGTATGGACGGATAACGGACTGCCATCATGATCAGGAGAGAGATATTGCACGGGCTTCGCCAGAGCCCGAACGTGGACGTGTGCGTCCTCGGCGGCGGCATCAACGGGCTCAGCGTCTTCCGCGAGCTGGCGTTGCAGGGTGTCGACGTGCTGCTGGTCGAAAAGAGCGACTATTGCTCCGGTGCCAGCGCCGCGCTCTCCCGCATGGTTCACGGTGGCCTGCGCTATCTGGAAAACGGCGAATTCGGCCTTGTGCGGGAATCGCTCGTCGAGCGCGACCGCCTGCTGCGCAACGCGCCGCACTATGTCGCGCCGTTGCCGACGACCGTTCCGATCTTCGATATCTTTTCCGGGCTCGCCAACGGCATCGTGCGCTTCCTCGGCCTCACCCGCCGCCCGAGCCGGCGCGGCGCCGTCGCCATCAAGGCCGGCCTCGGCATCTACGATTTCCTGACGCGGCGGCGGGCCATGATGCCGCGCCACCAGTTCCGCGGCCGCAAGGCAACGCTCGCCAAATGGCCGGCGCTCAACCCGGCGATCCGCAGTTCCGCGACCTATTACGACGCCTGGGTCAGCCATCCCGAACGCATCGGCATCGAGCTTTTGCGCGACGGGCTCTCCGCCGGCGCCAATGCCAGGGCGCTGAACTATGCGACGATCGAAGCGGCCGGCGGTGGGGCGTTTCTCCTGCATGACGCTGTTTCCGGCGAGCTTCTGCCGATCCGGCCGCGTCTGGTGATCAACGCCACCGGCGGATGGATCGACATCGCGAACGGCACGCTCTTTGCCGGCGAAGCGCGGCCCGCGCCGCTGATGGGCGGCACCAAGGGGTCGCATCTCATCATCGACAATGCGGCGCTCAGCGACGCGCTCGACGGGCAGATGATCTATTACGAGAACGAGGACGGGCGCATCTGCATCCTCTTTCCCTATCTCGGCAAGGTGCTCGTCGGCTCGACGGACATTCGCGTCGATGATCCGGGGGTGGTGCGCTGCGAGGACGACGAGCGGGACTATATCCTGCAATCGCTCGCCTTCGTGCTGCCCGGCATTTCCATCCGGCCGGAGGAGATCGTCTATCGCTTCGCCGGCGTGCGCCCGCTGCCGGCCAGCGACGACAGTTTCACCGGCCGCATCCCGCGCGATCACTTCTGCACCCTGCTCGACGGCCGCGATGGCGGGCCGCCGGTGCTGTGCATGATCGGCGGCAAATGGACGACCTTCCGGTCCTTCGGCGAACTGGCCGCCGACATGGCCCTGGAGCGCCTTGGGGTGCGGCGGACGATCGACACGGCGGATCGGCCGATCGGCGGCGGCAGGGACTATCCGGCGGATCGAAGCCGCTGGGTCGAAGCCCTGGCTGAGGCGACCGGACTGCCAAGGGAGCGGGCGGTGACGCTCTTCGAGCGCTACGGCACGGATGCCGGCGACGTCGGTCGTTTCGTCGCCGCCGGCGAGGATCACGCCTTGCCGCATGCCGGCTACAGCGCCCGCGAGATGGTGCACCTCATCCGCTCGGAGGCAGTCGAGCATCTCGACGACCTGCTGCTGCGCCGCACGACGCTCGCGATTGCCGGGGAGTTGTCGCTGGCGATGGCCGATGCGGTGCTCGACCTGCTGGCCGCCGAAAAGGCCTGGCCGCCGGCCCGCAAGGCCGAGGAGCGCACCCGATTTCTGACCCTCATGCGTGAGCGCCACGGCGTCACGGAAGACACCCTTTCCGCACGGAACGAACACAGGAGCGATAGATGCGAGACAACCGCAAGGTCCGGATGAACCGGCTGTTCGGCAAAGGCCGCTGCCTCGACGTGGCGATCGATCACGGCGTGTGCAACGAGCCATCCTTCCTCGACGGTCTCGAGGACATGCCGGCCGTGGTGAAGGCGCTGGCTGAGGCAGCGCCGGATGCGATCCAGATGAACTACGGCCAGGCCGATCTCCTGCAGGACCTGCCCGGCAAGGACAAGCCGGCCCTCGTCATGCGCATCGACATGGGCAATCCCTATAACCGCATCCGCCACCGCGACATGTGGGCGGTGCTGCAGAACGAGGCCGAACCGCTCATCGGCGCGATAGAGATGGATGCGGCCTGCGTGGTCGTGAACCTCTTCATGCTGCCGGACGAGCCCGATCTCTTCCGTCAATGCGTGCAGAACATCGCCCGCGTGCGCGCCGATTGCGACAGATACGGCATGCCGCTGATGATCGAACCGCTGGTCATGCAGCCCGTCACGGAACGCGGCGGCTACATGGTCGATGGCGATGCCGACAAGATCGTCACGCTGACGCGGCTCGCCCGCGAGATGGGGGCCGATATCGTCAAGGCCGATCCGACGACGAACCCGGAGGATTTCCACCGCGTCGTCGAGGCGGCGCGCTGCCCGGTGCTCGTGCGCGGCGGCGGCAAGGAGGACCTCGGCGCCGTCTTCGACAAGTCCGCCGCCTTGATGCGGCAGGGCGCGATGGGCATGGTCTACGGGCGCAACATCTACCAGCACGCCAATCCCGGCGCGGTGGTGCGCGGCCTGATGGCGATCGTGCATGACGATGCAAGCGGCGAGGACGGTTTCGCGCTCTACCAGCGGGGCTGACCGGCTCCGGGAGACCGCTTGAGACCGTTGCAGCAGGGTGCGATGCACCCGAAACGAACCTTGGGAGGGGTTCCGAATGGCAGACTATCTGTTGGGGCTGGACGCCGGCAACACCGTCATCAAGGCCGTCATCTTCGACCGGACGGGCCGGGAACTGGCGCATGCCGGGGAGGAAGGCCACAGCCGCATGCCGAGCCCCGGCCATGTCGAGCGGGACCTCGATGAACTCTGGGCCAATGCCCGGCGCGTCATCAAGCGGTGCATCGAGACGGCGGGCATATCGGGCACCGACATTGCCGCCATCGGTTGTGCCGGCCACGGCAACGGTCTCTACGCGCTCGACCGGGACGGCGCACCGCTGATCGGCATCCAGTCGCTCGACACGCGCGCGACCGGCCTCGTCGAGGAATGGGCGGCCGAGGGCGTGGGCGACAGGACCGCACCGATCGCGCGCCAGCGCCCCTGGCCGTCGCAGACGCCGACCCTGCTCGCCTGGCTGAAGCGCCATCGCCCGGATCTCTTCCGGCGTATCGGCACGGTGTTCTTCTCCAAGGATTTCGTCGTCAACCGCCTGACGGGCGCGCGTGTCAGCGAGATGTCGGACATGTCGGGCGCCGGCCTGCTCGATCTGGCGCGGCGCCGCTACGACACATCCCTGATGGAGGCCTACGGTCTCGGCGACTGCATGGACCTGCTGCCCCGGCTCATCGAAAGCGCCGACATTGCCGGCACGGTGACGGAGGAGGTGGCGCGCCAGACGGGACTGGCCGCAGGCACGCCCGTCGTCGGCGGTCTCTTCGACGTGGTCGCCTCGGCGCTCGGGTCGGGCGTCTCGCGCACTGGCAGCGCCTCGATCATCGCCGGCACCTGGAGCATCAATCAGGTGATCATCGACGGCCCCGATCTCGACCGGCCGGTCTTCATGTCCTCGACTTTCGACCGCAGCCGCTACATGGCGATGGAAAACAGCGCGACGTCCGCGGCCAATCTCGAATGGCTGGTGCGCGCATTCTTCGATACGGACCATGCCGCCGATGTCTCGCCCTTCGACGCCTGCTGTGCGCTCGCGGCGGAGATCGACCCGCGCCCTGATGATCCGCTCTACCACCCCTATCTCTACGGCGCGCAACAGGACGGGCACGCACGTGCCGGCTTCTACGGCATGGCCGGCTGGCACACGAAGGGGCACCTGATCCGGGCGCTTCTGGAAGGTGTCGTCTTCGGCCATCGCCGGCACATCGAGACGATCCGGGCGGCGGGCGCTATCTTCGACGAAGCCGTGCTGTCCGGCGGCGGGTCTCGCAGCCGGCTCTGGCCGCAGATTTTCGCCGATGCGCTCGGTCTGCCCGTCTCGGTGGCGGTGTCACGGGAGACGGGAGCACTTGGCGCGGCGATTGCGGCTGGAACCGGCGTCGGCCTTTTCGCCGGTTTCGCGGAAGGGGCGGATGCGATGGTACGCACGGACCGTCGCTATGAGCCCCGACCGGCGCTGAAAGCGCACTACGATCGGCGATACGCTCTCTATCGCGACATTG
>CAMPIK010000115.1 GCA_946886325.1 uncultured Shinella sp. | reverse complement strand
CGCTTCTACGACTACTACGGCAACCTGCGCTTCAAGCGCATCCGCGTCTGCCACTGATCTCCGGCGCCGGCCAGGCCCGATCGCAGAGACCGAATTCAAGAGGCCCTGTCGCAAACGCGGCAGGGCCTTCTTGCGACTTTGGTGCTTCTTTTTGGGCAAAAGAAGCGACGATTCTGCCGAATTTTTTCTTACCTTGGCGCGAAATGCGCCATTCAACGGATGTTGCTAAAGGAAATTGTCGATCCGGAACTTTTAGGCTTTTCTTTTGTCTCGAAAGCGTTATGGAATCCGCATCGTCCAACAAGCTCGAAAAATGAGCAGAAAAACAAGAGATGCGACCGCTTGGATCGCATCCGGGGGATAGAAATGGAATATTTTGTCCAGCAGCTCGTCAACGGGCTGACTCTCGGCTCTATTTACGGTTTGATAGCCATTGGTTACACGATGGTTTACGGCATCATCGGCATGATCAATTTCGCCCATGGCGACATTTTCATGCTGGGCGGCTTCGCCGCGCTGATCGTTTTCCTCATCCTGACCAGCGTCTTCGTCGGCCTTCCGGTCGTCATTCTCCTGCTGATCATGATGGCTGCGGCCATGCTCACGGCGTCGCTGTGGAACTGGACGATCGAGAAGGTCGCCTACCGGCCGCTGCGCGGTTCGTTCCGTCTCGCGCCGCTGATCACGGCGATCGGCATGTCGATCACGCTGTCGAACTTCATCCAGGTCACGCAGGGTCCGCGCAACAAGCCGATCCCGCCGCTGGTCTCCTCGGTCTACAACATCTACGGCATCTCGATCTCGCTGAAGCAGATCATCATCGTCGTTCTGACCGTCAGCCTGCTCACGATCTTCTGGTACATCGTCAACAAGACGTCGCTCGGCCGTGCCCAGCGCGCCACCGAACAGGACCGCAAGATGGCGGCGCTGCTCGGCATCGACGTCGACCGGACGATCTCGATCACCTTCGTGATGGGTGCCGGCCTCGCCGCGGTCGCAGGCACGATGTACCTGATGTATTACGGCGTCGCGGTCTTCACGGACGGCTTCATTCCGGGCGTCAAGGCCTTCACGGCGGCCGTTCTCGGCGGCATCGGCTCGCTTCCGGGCGCCATGCTCGGCGGCCTGCTGATCGGTCTGATCGAGGGCCTCTGGTCCGCCTATTTCACCATCGACTACAAGGACGTCGCGACGTTTTCGATCCTCGCCATCGTCCTGATCTTCAAGCCGTCCGGCATTCTCGGACGACCGGAAGTCGAGAAGGTTTAAATCCATGGCAAACATCGCTACCACCCCAGAGAGCGCCGACAGCAACCTGACGGCGCAGGCTCTGCGCGAGGGCTTTTACGCTGCTCTCGTATCGCTCGGTCTCTTCGTGCTCTTCGTCGGCCTCGAGACGACGCAGAACATCCGCAACGAGCTCATCCTCAACCAGCGCTGGGGCCTGCTCGCGATCTTCGTGATCGTCGCAGCCGTCGGCCGGTTCCTGACGGTCGCCTATCTTCGCCCGGCGATGGCAAGGCGCAAGGCGGCGCGCGCTGCGGTCGACGTCGCAGACAAGCCGGAAAACTTCTTCGTCCGCAATTTCAACCAGATTGCCATCGTCGCGCTGATCTTCTTCCCGCCCGTCGTCGTCATGCTGGTCGGCGTTCAGGGCTCGCTGAAATGGGTCGACAATTTCGGCATCCAGATCCTGATCTATGTCATGCTGGCCTGGGGACTGAACATCGTCGTCGGTCTCGCCGGTCTGCTCGATCTCGGCTATGTCGCCTTCTATGCGGTGGGCGCCTATTCCTATGCCCTGCTGTCGCAGCATTTCGGCCTGTCCTTCTGGGTTCTGCTGCCGCTCGCCGGCATCCTGTCGGCCTTCTGGGGCATCATCCTCGGTTTCCCGGTCCTGCGCCTCAAGGGCGACTATCTGGCGATCGTGACGCTTGCCTTCGGCGAGATCATCCGGCTTGTGCTGATCAACTGGACCGAAGTCACCAAGGGCACGTTCGGCATTTCCAGCATTCCGAAGGCCTCCGTCTTCGGCATCTGGTCCTTCGATCTCAGCGCGCCGAACAACTTCACCAAGGCGTTCGACCTGCCGATGTCGTCCGCCTACTACAAGATCTTCCTGTTCTATCTCATCCTGGCACTGGCGCTGCTGACCGCCTACGTGACGATCCGCCTGCGCCGCATGCCGATCGGCCGCGCCTGGGAAGCGCTGCGCGAGGACGAGATCGCCTGCCGCTCGCTCGGCATCAACACGGTCACGACCAAGCTCACGGCTTTCGCGATCGGCGCCATGTTCGGCGGCTTCGCGGGCTCCTTCTTCGCCGTTCGCCAGGGCTTCGTCTCGCCCGAATCCTTCGTCTTCCTCGAATCCGCAATCATTCTCGCTATCGTTGTTCTGGGCGGCATGGGCTCGCTGACCGGCATCGCAGTTGCTGCGCTGGTGATGATCGGCGGCACGGAACTGCTGCGCGAGATGGAGTTCCTGAAGCACATCTTCGGACCGGAGTTCACGCCCGAACTCTACCGCATGCTGATCTTCGGCCTTGCGATGGTCATCGTCATGGTGTGGAAGCCGCGCGGCTTCGTCGGAAGCCGCGAGCCGACCGCCTTCCTCAGGGAACGCAAGGCCGTCTCCGGCAGCTTCACCAAGGAGGGCCACGGCTGATGTCCTCCACGACGAATGCGACGGCGACCAAAACGGTAGCGACGAATACGATGACGAACGATCCCATTCTCAAGGTCGAGCATCTGTCGATGCGCTTCGGCGGCCTTATGGCCATCAACGACCTTTCCTTCGAGGCGCAACGCGGCGACATCACCGCGCTGATCGGGCCGAACGGCGCCGGCAAGACGACGGTCTTCAATTGCGTCACCGGCTTCTACAAGCCGACGATGGGCATGATTTCGCTGAAGCAGAAGTCCGGCAAGACGTTCCTTCTGGAGCGCATGCCCGACTTCGAGATCACGCGCGACGCCAAGGTCGCCCGGACCTTCCAGAACATCCGGCTGTTCTCCGGCCTGACCGTTCTGGAAAACCTTCTGGTCGCCCAGCACAATCACCTGATGAAGGCGTCGGGTTACACGGTTCTCGGCCTCTTCGGCTTTCCGGCCTACAAGAAGGCAGCCGCTGAATCGATCGAGAAGGCCAAGTACTGGCTGGACAAGGCGAACCTGATGGACAGGGCCGACGATCCGGCGGGCGATCTGTCCTATGGCGCGCAGCGCCGGCTGGAAATCGCGCGCGCCATGTGCACCGGGCCTGAGTTCCTGTGCCTCGACGAGCCGGCCGCCGGCCTCAACCCGCGCGAGTCGCTGGTGCTGAACGAATTGCTGCGCGGCATCCGCGAGGCAACGGGCACATCCATCCTGCTGATCGAGCACGACATGTCGGTGGTCATGGAGATTTCCGACCATGTCGTCGTGCTGGAATACGGCCAGAAGATTTCCGACGGAACGCCGGATCACGTGAAGAACGACCCGAAGGTCATCGCGGCCTATCTCGGCGTCGAGGACGACGAGGTCGGCGAGGTGATCGAGGAAATCGAAGAGATCGAAGAAGAGCAGGGAGGCAAACACTGATGAGCGATACCCTGCTCAACGTGAATGGCGTCGAAACCTACTACGGCAACATCCGGGCACTCGCCGGCGTCGATGTCGAGGTCAGGAAGGGCGAGATCGTCTGCCTGATCGGCGCAAACGGCGCCGGCAAGTCGACGCTGATGATGACGATCTGCGGCAGCCCTCAGGCGCGCCGCGGCACCGTGACCTTCGACGGCGAAGACATCTCCCAGTTGCCGACGCATCTGATCGCCCGCAAGCGCATCGCGCAGTCGCCGGAAGGCCGCCGCATCTTCCCGCGCATGACGGTCTACGAGAACCTCCAGATGGGGGCGAGCCTCGACAACCTGAAATATTTCAACGAGGACGTGGAGAAGATCTACACGCTCTTCCCGCGCCTCAAGGAGCGGCAGTCGCAGCGCGGCGGCACGCTGTCGGGCGGCGAGCAGCAGATGCTGTCGATCGGCCGTGCGTTGATGGCGCGTCCGAAGCTGTTGCTTCTCGACGAGCCGTCGCTCGGCCTCGCGCCGTTGATCATCAAGCAGATTTTCGACGCGATCAAGGTTCTCAACAAGGAGCAGGGGCTGACCGTGTTCCTCGTCGAGCAGAACGCTTTTGCGGCGCTGAAGCTCTCCGACCGCGGCTATGTCATGGTCAACGGCAAGGTGACGATGAGCGGCACGGGCAAGGAGCTTCTGGCCAATCCGGAAGTGCGCGCGGCCTATCTCGAAGGCGGCAGGCACTGAGCGCGGGGAGTATGTGACATGCAGGGAATTCTCTACGAGGAACCGTCGATCTTGCAGTTCCTGTTCATCACCATCTTCATGGGCGGATGGACGGCCTGGAGAACGGGCAAGAGCTGCGCGGAGAACTGGCAGTCGATGACGACGCTCGTCGTCTACGTGCTTCTGCTGGGCGTTGCGATCCGCTTCATCCACCATGCCCTTTTCGAAGGTAGCATGCTGACATTGCAGTACTATTTCGTAGACACCGTCATTCTTTTGTTGTTTGCTGTCGCCGGCTACCGCTTCTACCGGACGCGGCAGATGACCGACATGTACTATTGGCTCTACGAGAAGGCTTCGCCTTTTTCGTGGAAATCCAAATGACAGAGGGAACTCCGTGGCCCAATATGGCCACGGCATAACAATATCGGCGCAACGATGGTGGGTGTTGCGACCGGTTCAAAACCGACCCGCCTTAAACTTGGGAGTAACAAGATGAAGAAGTCTCTATTGTCGGCTGTTGCGCTGACTGCAATGGTCGCTTTCAGCGGCAATGCATGGGCTGATCTGCTGGTTGGTGTTGCTGGCCCGCTCACCGGCCCGAACGCTGCATTCGGTGCGCAGCTCCAGAAGGGCGCCGAACAGGCTGCCGCTGATATCAATGCTGCCGGCGGCATCAACGGCGAGATGGTCAAGATCGTTCTCGGCGACGACGTTTCCGACCCGAAGCAGGGCGTTTCGGTTGCCAACAAGTTCGTCGCTGACGGCGTCAAGTTCGTCATCGGCCACTTCAACTCGGGCGTTTCGATCCCGGCTTCGGAAGTCTACGCTGAAAACGGCATCTTCCAGATCACGCCGGCCTCGACCAACCCGACCTTCACCGAGCGCGGCCTGTGGAACACCTTCCGCACCTGCGGTCGCGACGACCAGCAGGGCGCCGTTGCCGGTGCCTTCATCGCTGCGAACTTCAAGGACGCCAAGGTTGCCGTCGTTCACGACAAGACGCCTTACGGCCAGGGCCTTGCTGACCTGACCAAGGCTGCCATGAACGAAGCCGGCGTCACCGAAGCCGTCTACGAAGGCATCACGACGGGCGACAAGGACTTCTCCGCTCTCATCGCCAAGATGAAGGAAGCCGGCGTTTCGGTCGTCTATTACGGCGGCCTGCACACCGAAGCCGGTCTCATCATGCGCCAGATGAAGGACCAGGGCCTCGAAGCCACGCTGATGTCGGGCGACGGCATCGTGTCCAACGAACTGGCCTCGATCGCCGGCGACGCCGTCGACGGCACGCTGATGACCTTTGCTCCGGATCCGCGCAAGAACCCGGCTGCAGCCGAACTCGTCGAGAAGTTCCGTGCATCGGGCTTCGAGCCGGAAGCCTACACGCTCTACTCCTACGCCGCTCTCCAGGTCATCGCTGCAGGCGCCAAGGCTGCCGGCGGCAACGACCCGCAGGCTGTCGCGGAAGCCGTCAAGGCCAACGGCCCGTTCGCAACCACGATCGGCGAACTCGGCTTCGACGAAAAGGGCGACATCACCCGTCCGGACTACGTCATGTACACCTGGAAGAAGGGTGACGACGGTAACTACACCTACTTCCAGAACGAGTAGTCGTTCCGGTCGCGGATTTCGCATCCGCGAAAGGTCAAATCGGGGTCCGGCGTTCGCGCCGGGCCTTTTTTGTTGCGCAGCCGGTATGCTTCACTATGTCTGGATCGGGAGAAGATGCGAGACATGCGGAGGATGACATGAGCAAGCCGAAAGTTCTGGTAACGCGCCAATGGCCGCAGGCGGTGGAGGCGGTGCTCGCCGAGTGCTTCGATGCGACCTTCAACCGGGACGACCTGCCGATGGACGCGGCCGCGATCGGTGCAGCGCTGGCGGCCTATGACGCAGTTTTGCCAACGGTATCGGACAAACTGCCGGCCGGTCTCTTCGATCGCGACGATATCCGCACGAAGATCCTCGGCAATTTCGGCGTCGGCTTCAACCATATCGACACGAAGGCTGCATCGGCGCGCGGCATCGCGGTCACCAACACGCCGGGCGTGCTGACGGATTGCACGGCCGACATCGCGATGACGCTGCTTCTGTCGGTCGCGCGCCGGGCAGGCGAGGGCGAGCGGCAGGTGCGTGCCGGCGCCTGGGCTGGATGGTGCCCGACGCATATGGTCGGGTCGAAGGTGACCGGCAAGACGCTCGGCATCATCGGCTTCGGGCGGATCGGCAAGGCGATGGCGAAGCGCTGCCATTTCGGCTTCGACATGCCCGTCGTCTTCTTCAATCGCTCGCGGGTCGACGAGGCGGAGGCAGCGCGCTACGGCGCACGCCAGCTGGATAGCGTCGAAGAGGTTCTCGCCGCGGCGGATTTCGTATCGCTTCATTGCCCGGGCGGCGCGGAAAACCGGCACCTGATGAATGCCGAACGCCTTTCGGCCATGAAACCCGGCGCCTTCCTCATCAACACGGCCCGCGGCGATGTCGTGGACGAGGCAGCACTCGTCGAGGCGCTTCGCGCCGGCCGCATCCGCGGTGCCGGTCTGGATGTCTTCGAACGGGAGCCCCATGTGCCGGAAGCGCTGCGGGAGATGGAGAACGTCGTCGTTCTTCCGCATCTCGGCAGCGCCACGGAAGAGACGCGCACCGCCATGGGCATGAAGGTGGTCGACAACATCACCGCCTTCTTCGAGGGACGCGAGCCGCCGGATCGGGTCGCCTGAAGGCTCACCTAACGACAGATGCATTTATGTATCACCTGCCGCTAATACCGCAGGCCGGCGGGGGCCGCCGGCCATATGTGCCGTTGTCATTTCGTAAGAATCAAATGACCATGCTTAATAATAA
>CAMPIK010000114.1 GCA_946886325.1 uncultured Shinella sp. | reverse complement strand
ATGATGGCCGGCAAGGTCGCGCTCGTCTGCGGCTACGGCGACGTCGGCAAGGGTTCGGCGGCATCGCTCCGCGGCGCCGGCGCCCGCGTCAAGGTCACGGAAATCGACCCGATCTGCGCCCTGCAGGCCGCCATGGACGGTTTTGAAGTGGTTCAGCTCGA
Organism: uncultured Shinella sp.; assembly: GCA_946886325.1. The sequence goes on along the minus strand of CAMPIK010000114.1, from coordinate 6,981 downwards.
GGACGTCGTTTCCTCCGCCGACATCTTCATCACCACCACCGGCAACAAGGACGTCATCCGCATCGAGCACATGCGCGAGATGAAGGACATGGCGATCGTCGGCAACATCGGCCACTTCGACAACGAGATCCAGGTTGCGGCGCTCAAGAACCTCAAGTGGACGAACATCAAGCCGCAGGTCGACATGATCGAGTTCCCCAAGGGCAACCGCATGATCCTGCTCTCGGAAGGCCGCCTGCTGAACCTCGGCAACGCGACCGGCCACCCGTCCTTCGTCATGTCGGCGTCGTTCTCGAACCAGGTTCTGGCCCAGATCGAGCTCTACGCCAACAATGGCAAATACGAGAACAAGGTCTACGTTCTGCCGAAGCACCTCGACGAGAAGGTGGCCCGTCTGCACCTCGCCAAGCTCGGCGCAAGGCTCACGGAGCTTTCCGACGAGCAGGCCGGCTATATCGGCGTCGGAACGCAGGGTCCGTTCAAGGCCGAACACTACCGGTACTAATCGTTACCCGGATTATCCACAACATGTAGAGGCCGCCCGCTTGACAAAGCGGGCGGCCTCTTTTTTGGGCCCTACCCTTCCCGGCGATTCGCGAAACAAGTATCCTTCCGGGGTTGATTCGACGCGCAGATGCGGACCAGGCGCGGCGGATCTGGGATGTCTTGTCGATCAGGCGGCAAACGGACGGAGACAGACCGGGGATGATGTCGGAAGTAAAACGAGGCCTGCTCAGGCAGGGGATCAGTGCGTCTGCACGAAAGAATTCAACACGTGATACGGACCCCGGCAGCGGACGGCGCCTTGGTGGCCTGCTGCGCCTGCTTGCGTCTGGCTCCGCGCTTTCGGCGATAGCCGGGCCGGCCCATGCGCTCGTCGAAACCGGCGCCGGTTCGCGGCTGCTCGGATCGTCGGAAGTCGTCACCTTCTCGCTCCTGCTCGGCGTCATGTCCGCCGCCATGTTCTCGGCGATCTGGATGATCCGCCAGCGCGGGCGGATGGAGACGGAAAACCGGGAACTGCGCGGTTCGCTGGCCGATTCCCGGCATCGCGAGGCGCGGCTCCAGGCGATCGTCGGTGACAAGAACCGGCGCATCATCGTCTGGGACGGGCTGTCGCAGAAGCCGGAAATCCTCGGCCAGTTGCCGCCGGAAACCGGCGCTCCCGCCGCGGAGCGTGACTTTCTCGCCTTCGGGCGCTGGCTGAACGCAACCTCGGCAACCCAGATCGAACGCGCGGTCGAGGATCTCAGGTCGAATGCCCAGAGCTTCGATATCGTCGTGGAGACGAGCCGCGGCGAAGTGCTGGAGGCGCAGGGCCGCGTTTCGGGCGGGCAGGCCTTCGTGCGCTTCATTGCGCTCAACAACCTGCGGGCGGAAGCCGCCGAACTGAAGCTTGAGCGCGACCGGCTGGTCCAGGCGCTCGGCACCTTCCAGACCCTTCTCGACCAGCTCGATCTTCCCGTCTGGCAACGCAGCGCCGACGGCGCGCTCGTCTGGGTCAACCAGGCCTATGGCGAGGCGGTCGAGGCGAAGACGGTCGAAGCCGCCGTGCGCGAGGGCCGCGAGTTGCTGCCGACGATCGCCCGCGAGAAAATCCGGGCTGCCAGCACCTATGACACGCCGTTCCGCGAAAAGGTCTCGACGGTCGTTGCCGGCAACCGCACCTTCTTCGATGTCGTCGATGCCCGCGCGCCCGGCGGTTCCGCCGGCATCGCGATCGACGTTTCTGCCGCAGAAGCCGTGCGGGAAGAACTGAACCGCACGCTGAAGAGCCATGCCGAGACGCTCGACCACCTGGCAACGCCGGTTGCGACCTTCGACGGCCAGCAGCGGCTGCAATTCTTCAACCAGGCCTTCCAGCGGCTCTGGGAACTGGACACGGCCTTTCTCGCGCGCAATCCTGATCACGGCGAGATGCTCGACCGCCTGCGCGCCGCCGGCAAGCTGCCGGAACAGCTCAACTGGAAACAGTGGAAGGAAACGGCGCTTTCGGTCTATCGCGCGATCGACACGCAGACCGACCTCTGGCACCTGCCGAACGGCCAGACGCTGCGCGTCTTCGCGACCGCCCGCCCGCAGGGTGGCGCGACCTGGGTCTTCGAGAACCTGACCGAGCGGGTCGATCTCGAAACGCGCTACAACACGCTGGTCCAGGTGCAGGACGAGACGATCGACCATCTTTCCGAGGGCGTCGCCGTCTTCGGGCCTGATGGCCGCATCCGCCTGTCGAACCCGGCCTTCCGCGCGCTCTGGGGCATCAGCGAGGAGGAAGCCAAGGCCGGCACGCATATTCGCGCCATCGAACAGGCCTGCGCCGCTTCCTACGACCGGACGGACGGCTGGAAGCGCTTTGCCCATATCATCACCAGCTTCGACGACGAGCGCCCGTCCTGCCAGGGCGTGCTCGAACTGAGAACCGGGCTCGTGCTCGATTTCGCGGTCATTCCGCTTTCCAACGCCCAGACGATGCTGACCTTCGTCAACATCACCGACAGCGTGCGCGTCGAGCGGGCACTGACGGAGAAGAACGAGGCGCTGCGCAAGGCCGACGCGCTGAAGAACGACTTCGTCCAGCACGTATCCTACGAGCTGCGTTCGCCGCTCACCAACATCATCGGCTTCGCCGACCTGCTGCGCACGCCGACGATGGGCGAACTCAGCGAACGGCAGGCTGAATATGTCGACCATATCGCGACATCCTCGGCCGTGCTGCTGACGATCGTCAACGACATCCTCGACCTTGCCACGGTCGATGCCGGCATCATGGAACTGGATCTGGGCGAGATCAACCTGACGGACCTGCTCGACGACGTGTCGATGGACTTTGCGGAGCGGCTACAGGAAAGCCGGGTAACGCTCGAAATCGTCGCGCCGGATACGCTCGGCACCATCGTCGCCGACCACCAGCGGCTGAAGCAGATCCTCATCAAGCTCCTGACCAATGCGGCCAATTTCGCGCCGGAGGGCAGCGCCATACGCCTTGCCTGCTGGCGGGATGGCTCGGCCTTCGCCTTTACCGTTTCGGACGACGGGCCGGGCATTCCGGAGGACATCCTGAAGACCGTCTTCAACCGCTTCGAAAGCCACGGCCGCCATGGCGGCGCAGGCCTCGGCCTTTCGATCGTCGAAAGCTTCGTCAGCCTGCACAACGGCACTGTCTCGATCGACAGCCGCGAGGGCAGCGGCACGCGCGTCACCTGCCGCATTCCCTCCGGCACGCTGCCGGCCGTCGCGGCGGCGGAATAGGGCGCGATGGGCGCCGGCACGCTGTTTCTCGCTGGCGAAGCGGAGACGATCCGGCTCGGCGAGGATATTGCGCGCGCGGTCCGGCCCGGCGACCTCATCTGCCTCTCCGGCGATCTCGGCGCCGGCAAGTCGACCTTCGCACGGGCGCTGATCCGGGCGATTGCAGATGACGACGATCTCGAAGTCCCAAGCCCGACCTTCACGCTCGTCCAGACCTATGCGCTGCGCATTCCCGTCGCACATTTCGACCTCTACCGCATCGCCGACGGATCGGAACTGGACGAACTGGGTCTGGACGAAGCGCTTTCGGACGGCGTCTGCCTCGTCGAATGGCCGGAACAGGCCGAAGGCCTGCTGCCCGAGCGTCGCGTCACGCTCGCGCTGCGCCACAGCGGCGAGGGGCGGGAAGCAGAGTTTTCCGGCGATGCGGATTTGATGAGCCGGATTCAGCGCTCGCTTGCCATTCGCGCCTTTCTCGCGGATGCCGGCCATGCCGAGGCCCGACGCCGGCATCTGACGGGCGACGCCTCGGTGCGCGCCTACGAGCGCATCGACGGCGGTGGCCATCGTTTGGTCCTGATGGACTCCCCGCGGCAAGCGCCCGGCCCCATCCTCCGGGACGGCAAATATTATCAGCAGATCGCGCATATCGCCGAGGACGTCAGACCCTTCGTCGCCGTTGCGAGCCACTTGCGCGAACGCGGCTTCACGGCACCAGCCATCCTGCACCAGGATCTCGACCGGGGCCTGCTGCTGCTCGACGACCTCGGCTCGGCTGGCGTGCTCGATGCGGATGGCGCGCCTATCCCCGAGCGGTACCTGGAAGGCGTCGCCTGTCTGGCCCGGCTGCACGGCCAGCCCTGCCGCACCGACCTTCCGATAACCGGCGGCGAAACCCACCACGTGCCGCCCTTCGACCGCGATGCGATGCAGATCGAGGTGAGCCTTCTCACCGACTGGTATCTGCCGTGGAAGCGCGGATCGGCGGCAACGGAGGATGAGAAGGCCGACTATGTCGCCGTCTGGGACGGACTGATCGCCGGACTGGCCGGCTCGGAGCGCAATCTGCTGCTGCGCGACTTCCATTCGCCGAACATTCTCTGGCAGGCGGAGCGATCCGGCACCGACCGGATCGGCATCATCGATTTCCAGGATGCGATGATCGGCCCGACGGCCTATGACGTTGCCTCGCTCGTGCAGGACGCCCGCGTCGATATTCCCCCGCCGCTGGCCGGGGCGATGATGGAGCGTTACCTGTCGCTGCGCGGCGAAGAAGCCGCCTTCGACCGGGACCGCTTTCTCGCCGACTGGCACGTCATGGCGGCGCAGCGAAACTGCAAGCTCGTCGGCATATGGGTGCGGCTGATGCAGCGCGACGGCAAGCCGGCCTATATGCAGCATATGCCGCGAACGCTGCGCAACCTCGAGGCAGCACTCGCGCATCCGGCGCTGGCCCCCTTGCGCGACTGGTGCATAAAGGCTCGAATCCTCTGAGCCGAATCAGGATGCCCTAAATGACGATCGAGAATGCCATGGTGCTGGCCGCCGGCCTCGGCACCCGGCTTCGCCCCATCACCGACCGCATGCCGAAGCCCTTGGTGCCGATCGCCGGCAAGCCGATGATCGACTACGTGCTCGACGCGCTGGTCGAAGCGGGTGTGAAGCGGTCAGTCGTCAACGTGCACCATTTCGCCGACCAGATGACGGCCCACCTTGCCCGGCGGCAGGCGCCGGAGATCCTGATTTCGGACGAGACCGAAGCGCTGATGAATTCCGGCGGTGGGCTGGCCAAGGGGCTGAAACTGCTGGACCGGCGGCCCGTGCTCGTCATGAATGCAGACCTCTTCTGGATCGAGCAGACCGCCGGCAAACCATCAAACCTTCGCCGGCTTGCCGAGGGCTTCGACCCTTCCGAGATGGACATGCTGCTGCTCTGCGTCCGGCTGGAGGACACGACGGGGCACAACGGCAAGAACGACTTCTCGATGGACGACGACGGGCGTCTCAAGCGCTTTCAACCGGATGATACGGGCGCGCCCGTCGTCTATGCCGGGGCGATCGCCATGATGCCGGCGCTTCTCGACGATGCGCCGGATGATGCCTTCAACCTGAACATCTATTTCGACCGGGCCATCGCAAGCGGCCGGCTCTTCGGCCTCATGCTCGACGGCCACTGGATCACCGTCGGCACGCCCGAGGCAATCGACGAGGCGGAGGCCGCCATCGGCCGGTTCGCCGGAGCGGCCTGAGCATGGCGGATCGACCGGAAAGCCGCGTGTTCACGATCGCTGCCGGCCTGCCCTTCCTGAAGACGGTGGCGGAAGCCCTGTGCGACGGCCGCCTCGTACCGTCCTTCCACCATGATCCGGCTGATCCGCTATCGCTCGCCGATGTCACGATCTATGTGCCGACGCGGCGCGCGGCGCGGGTGCTGCGCTCCGAATTCGTCGATCTCTTCGGCGGACGGTCGGCGATCCTGCCCGTCATCCGCCCGCTCGGCGAAACCGATGACGACAGCGGCTTCTTCGACGAGGTCTCGCCGGCGTTGCTCGACATGGCCGAACCGCTGTCCGGCCCGGCCCGGCTGCTGGAGCTTGCCCGGCTCGTTCTCGCCTGGCGCAACCGGCTGCCGGCCGCGATCACCGCCGTCCATGCCGACAGCCCGCTCGTCGCGCCGGCAAGCCCGGCGGATGCCGTCTGGCTCGCCCGCAACCTCGCCGAACTGATCGACGCGATGGAAACCGAGGACCTGCCCTGGGACGCGCTCGGCAAGCTGGATACGGGCGATCATGCGCTCTGGTGGCAACTGACGCTGGAGTTCCTGGCGATCGCGCGGGAATTCTGGCCGGCGCGGCTGGAAGAACTGAACCGTTCCTCCCCCGCCATACGGCGCAACGCGACGCTGAATGCCGAGGCGCTCCGCTACGAGAACGACCCGCCGGCCGGTCCGGTCATCATCGCCGGATCGACCGGCTCCATTCCCGCCACCGCCGCGCTGATCGCCGCCGTGGCGCGGCTCGACAGTGGTGCAATCGTGCTGCCGGGGCTCGACATGGACATGTCGCCTGGAGACTGGGACATGATCGACCGGGCGGATGGCGAGGCACGGGACAAGGCGGCGCGCAGCCACCCGCAATACGGCCTGCATCAATTGCTTGGCCGGCTCAAGGTCGCCAGGGACGAGGTCACGCCGATCGGGGAACCGGACGAGAAGCTCGCCATCCGCAACAGGCTGCTTTCGGATGCGCTGCTTCCGGTGGATGCGACGGCGGACTGGGCGGCGATCCGGGAGGCGACGGACGCCGATGCGGTTGCTTCCGCCTTCGCCGACGTCGCGCTGGTCGAAGCGGCCAACGAGCGGGAGGAGGCGACGGCCATCGCCATCGCGCTCCGGCTTTCGCTGGAAGCTGACGCGGATTGCCAGGCAGCGCTGATCACGCCGGACCGCGCACTCGCCCGGCGCGTGGCGGCGGAACTCGCCCGCTTCGGCATCGAGGCCGACGATTCGGCCGGCACGCCGCTCATCGTCACGCCGCAGGGTGGCCTCGTGCGCTTGCTGCTGGAAGCAACGCTTAGACCCGGCGACCCGGTGCCGATCGTCGCGCTGCTGAAACACCCGCTGGCCCGCTTCGGTCTCTCCGACGATGACATGCGCACGGCGGCGACGGCGCTCGAACTGATGGCGCTGCGCGGCGGCACGGCGGAACTCGACATTTCCGCGCTGGAACCGCT
>CAMPIK010000113.1 GCA_946886325.1 uncultured Shinella sp. | reverse complement strand
TAGTGGTCGATGCGGAAGATCTGCTCTTCCTTGAACACCTTGCCGATCGTGTTGTTGAGCTCGGTCGCAGACGCGAGGTCGCGGCCGATCGGCTTTTCGACGACGATGCGGGTGTTCTTGGTGATCAGCTTGTGGTCGCGGATCCTCTCCGAGATATCGCCGAAGATGGCCGGCGCGACGGCGAGATAGAAGGCGCGCACGCGCTCCTTGCCCTCGTCCAGCAGTTCCTTCAGCTTGTCCCATCCCTGTTCGGACTTGGCGTCTACGGAGATGTAGAAAAGCCGGTCGGTGAAGGCCTTGACCTCCTTCTCCTCGAACTCGCCCTTCTTCAGGTGCTCCTTCAGCGCGTCGGTCGCGAACTTGCGGTATTCGTCATGGGAAAGCGCCGAACGCGAGGCGCCGATGATGCGGGTCGGATCGGTCAACTGGCCTGCAAGCTGGCGATGATAGAGCGCCGGCAGAAGCTTGCGCTCGGCAAGATCGCCGGTGCCGCCGAAGACGACATAGTCGAAAGGTTCAACGGGGATGATCTGGCTGCTCATCGGAATTCTCGATCTCGTTCGGGGTGGGGACGTTATATTCTAATCGATTTAAAAATGCCAGAGTGCAACGCAACAAAATCGGCTTCCGGCAGCGTTCAGAACTTATCGCGCAGCGAATACCACGTCAGCGCGAGGAAGAGGAGCGGCGCGCGGAAACGGGCGCCGCCGGGGAAGGCCTGGATTTTCAGGTCCTTCAGCAGGTCCAGTTCCGCGCTGCCGCCGGTGACGGCCTCGGCATAGAGTTTGCCGCAATAGTTTGACAGCATGACGCCATGGCCGGAAAAGCCGCCGATCGAGGTGATGCCCGGCATGATCTCGCGCACATAGGGCCGCCGCGGCATGGTGATGCCGACGGAGCCGCCCCAGGCATGCGTCAGTTCGATGTCCTTCAGGCCCGGATAGATTTCCTCGATCTGCCGGCGGATGTGGATGGTGATGTCGCGCGGATTGTCGGCCGTATAGGCCTCGCGCCCGCCGAAGAGCAGGCGGCCGTCGCGGCTCTTGCGGAAATAGCGCACGACGAAGCGCGAATCGGAGACCGATTCCCCGCCCGGAATGACCGTCGGATGCGTGTCGAGCACCGGCGTCGCGCCGATGAAGGACCGGATCGGCATGACATGCGCCGCCGTCTTCGCCTCCAGCCCGTCGATATAGGCGTTGCAGGCGATCAGCGCCTTGTCGGCCGTGATCGTGCCCCTTGCGGTGGTGATGACGGCCTTGCCGCCGACGCGCTCGACCTTCGTTGCCGGCGTCATCTCGTGGATGGAGGCTCCGGCCGCGGCCGCGGCGCGGGCGAGCCCGACGAGCAGCTTCATCGGATGGATATGTCCCGTGCCGGTATCGCGCACGCCGAAGAGATAGCGCGTCGAGCCGAGCCGTTCCTGCGTCTCGGCCTTCTCCATGAAGGTCGAGTGCGGATAGCCGTAGCGGGTGGCGGCGATTTCGGGGTTCGCGCGGTAGTCCTTCTCGTAGCTCTGCTTGTGACAAACGTTGAGATGCCCCGGCACGTAGTCGATATCGAGGTTCTGTGCGGCTGCGAAGTCGTGAATGTGGCGCTTGGCATTTTCCGCAAGGTCGAAGAGCGCCTTCGACCGCTCGAAGCCGATTTCCTCTTCCAGTTCTTCGGGCGCCGCGCGCTGTCCGGTGCCGAGTTGGCCGCCGTTGCGCCCTGACGCGCCGTCGCCCAGCCGGTGCGCCTCTATCAGCACGACGCGCAGGCCTTTGCTGGCGAGGTTGTAGGCCGCCTGCAGGCCGGTAAAGCCGCCGCCGACGATCGCGACATCGGCTTCGCACGATCCGTCGAGCGGCGCATAGTCCGGACGTTCGCCGACCGTTGCCTCGTACCAGGAGATGCCGGGGGAGATGGGGCTTTGCCAGGCCATGAAAGTCTCTCGATCAAAACGCGGCGACCGGCCGAATGCCGGGAGGGCGGCGCCGCGAACTTCAGAAATATGTGCGTCCCGGCCCGCCGGTCCGGGTCAGACGTTCAGGAGAAGGAACTCGCGCTCCCAGGGGCTGATCACCTGCATGAAGGTTTCGAACTCGCCACGCTTGACGCCTGCATAGAGGCCGATGAACTCGGCGCTCAACACCTCGGCCAGCGCCGGATCGGATTCGAGCAGCGAAACGGCCTCCAGCAGCCCGCGCGGCAGGTCGATCGAGCCTTCGTTGGCCGTATCCTCGGTGGGCGGGCTGGGTTCGATCTCGTTCATGATGCCAAGCAGGCCGCAACCGAGCGAGGCGGCCAGCGCCAGATAGGGGTTCGCGTCCGATCCCGGCAGGCGGTTTTCGATGCGGCGGGCGGCTGCGTCCGATACCGGCACCCGGAAGGCCGTCGTCCGGTTGTCGTAGCCCCAGGCATTGTTGACGGGCGCCGACATTTCCGGCGTCAGCCGCCGGTAGGAATTCACATAGGGTGCCATCATTACCAGCGTCTTCGGCACGAAGGCCTGCATGCCGCCGATGAAATGGAAGAATTCCTTGGACGCCGAACCGTCGGCGTTCGAAAAGACGTTCTGGCCCGTGTCGATCTCGACGACCGACTGGTGGATGTGCATGGCGGATCCCGCCTGGCCCTGCATCGGCTTTGCCATGAAGGTGGCGTAGATGCCGTGCTTCAGCGCCGCTTCCCGGATCGTGCGCTTGAACATGAAGACCTGGTCGGCAAGCTCGATCGGGTCGCCGTGTCTCAGGTTGATCTCAAGCTGGGCGGGGCCTTCCTCATGGATCAGGGTGTCGATCTCGAGGCCCTGCTTTTCCGAGAAGTGGTAGATGTCGTCGATCAGTTCGTCGAACTCGTTGATGCCGGCGATCGAATAGCCCTGGCCGCCGAGAATGGAGCGACCCGAACGGCCCTTCGGCGGGCGCAGCGGATAGTCGGGATCGTCGTTCATCGCGACGAGGTAGAACTCGATTTCGGGCGCGACGACCGGCTTCCAGCCCCGCTCGCGATACATGCCGACGACATGCTTCAGCACGTTTCTCGGCGTATAGGGCACGTTCTCGCCGGTCGATCCGACGATGTCGCAGATCACCTGCGCGGTCGGATCGGTTTCCCAGGGCACGACCGACAAGGTGGAAAGATCAGGCACAAGCTTCAGGTCGCTGTCGCGCGGCTCGTAGCGGAAATTGCCGGTTTCTTCCGGATAATCGCCCGAAATCGTGTGACGATAGAGTGCGGACGGCAGGGCCAGCGAGGTGTTCGACGTAAATTTCGAGGACGGCATCATCTTGCCGCGCGGCACGCCGGCAAGGTCCGGTGTGATGCATTCAATGTCTTCGATGCCTCTGAATTTCAGCCAGTCCGCTGCCTCTTTCCAGGTCTTGACCCCGCGCGGTGCGGAGAGGGCGGGAGGGACTTTCTGCGTTCGGCTGTTCTTTTCGGTCGTGGAGGCAGCGGCTTTTTTTGAGGGCATGACACACCGGGTTGGTTTCGGATGGCGCATCATAGCCGGACTTTGAGCCTTGGCTAGGGGAGGACCGCTCTCCCGACTGCGCCACCCGTTGACTTTCCGATCCGGGGACGAAAGGAAGGCTGAAACGGAGAGATGCGGTTGGAACGAACGGACGTCATCATTCTCGGGGCGGGCGCGGCCGGCATGATGTGCGCCATCGAGGCCGGCAAGCGCGGGCGCCGCGTCATCGTGCTCGACCATGCGCGCGCACCCGGCGAGAAGATCCGCATCTCCGGTGGAGGCCGCTGCAACTTCACCAACATCCATGCCGGGCCGAAGAATTTCCTCTCCGCCAATCCGCATTTCTGCAAGTCGGCACTCGCTCGCTACACGCCGCGCGACTTTCTCGACCTCGTCGAGCGCCACGGAATCGCCTGGCACGAGAAGACGCTTGGCCAGCTCTTCTGCGACAATTCTGCGAAGGACATCATCGCCATGCTCCTGGCGGAGATGCGGGCCGTCGGGGTCGATCTGCGCCTTTCGGACACTGTCGGCACGGTGGAGCATGACGGCGATGCCTTTCGCGTGACCACCGATGGCGGCACCTTGACCGCGCCGTCGCTGGTGGTGGCGACCGGCGGCAAATCGATCCCCAAGATGGGAGCCACGGGGTTGGCCTATCGCATCGCGGAGCAGTTCGGCCTCGGTATCGTCGAAACTCGGCCTGGCCTCGTGCCGCTGACGCTCGATCCCGCCCGGCTCGCGGCCAATGCCGATCTGCCCGGCGTTGCCGTCGAGGTCGTCGCCAGCCATGGCAAGACGGCGTTTCGCGAGGCGATGCTGTTCACCCATCGCGGACTGAGCGGCCCGGCGATCCTCCAGATTTCGTCCTACTGGCGCGAGGGCGACGAGATCAGCCTGCATCTGGTGCCGGATATTGCAATTCGCGACGTGATGGCGACGGCGCGCAAGGCGAACGGCCGCCAGTCGGTGCAGACGGCGCTCGGTGATGTTCTGCCGCGAAAACTGGCGCAGAACATCGTCGCCGAATTGGGAATATCCGGCCAGCTTGCCGACCTGCCATCCCGCACCGTCGAAACGCTCGACGGCCATATCCGTCAATGGCGCATTCGGCCGTCCGGTTCGGAAGGTTACAGGACAGCCGAGGTCACGGTCGGCGGGGTCGATACGGACGATCTCGACTCGCGCAGCATGGCGGCAAAGACATTGCCGGGCCTGTTCTTCATCGGCGAGGCGGTCGATGTCACCGGCTGGCTCGGCGGCTACAATTTCCAGTGGGCCTGGGCATCCGGCCACGCCGCCGGACAATTCGCGTGATTGGCCAGTTCTGCTATGGCGCCTTCACGATCCGTTAAGGGCTCTGCGCGAGGCTGATCGGACGTCGGCATTTCCCGCCGGTGCTATCGGCTTCTAAACCGTCCGCTCCGCCGGGAAATCACATGAAGTGGGCTGGCATTCCGGGATGATCCGGTCGAGTATGTCGTAAACGGAGAGTTGCCCATGCGTGCCGATCGTCGCCCGAAAGCCCGTGCCATCGCAATTGCGCTCGTCGAGGAGCGCCGCGCCATCGCTCTGCGCATGGCCGCAGCCGCTGCCGGCCTGATGCTTGTGCTCTCGCTCTGGATGAGCCTCGCATAAGCCGCTCGGCACACCGCCCCTTCGGCAGGCAGGCGGCACCGTCATATCCTGCGCGATATGGTAGACAGAATTTTAAAGTTTGCTGGCCGATTATGGCACATTACAATTCCGGAACCGTGCGGACGACTTGCTGCGCGCGGCCTCGCAATGATTGCACCCCGGAACCGCGGCGCACGTCCGCATGTCAGTCGGCACGTTCCGGCGGATCGGTCCAGGGGAGGGACGCCATGAGGCGAACCGGGGGACGACCACCGTCGCTAGGGGTTCTCCGTCATGTTCATCGATCGCATCCTTGCGCGCTTCAAGATCCAGACCAAGGTTCTGCTCTTCATCTTTCCATTCGTCGTCAGCATCTGCGCGGTGGGCTTTACCGGGCTTTATGCATCCGGGCTGCTGCAGGGGCGCATGGAAATCTCCAACAGCGTTCTCCAGTCGCTGAGCGGCTTCAAGGACGTCTATTCCGGGATGAACCAGTTCCTCCAGCACACGAGCGAGGAAAGCCGCGATGTCGTCTATGAGCGTCTCGGGGCGCAGAAGGATGTTCTCGCCGCCACGATGAACGGCCTCGACGCCGGCGCCGACCGCTCGAAGCTCGAACAGGCGCAGGCGCAGACAGCCGATATCGAAGCCCGCATGGAAGGGCTGTGGACGCTCTATGTCAGCGAAGTCGAGCTTCGCCAGGCGATGGAGAAGGGTCTCAACTTCCTCTCGGGCGAGCAGGTCAAGATCCTGGAGGAGGCGACCAAGCTCCAGCGCTCCGTCCGGCAGGACGAGAATGCCGCCAAGAGCATGCTGCGCGAGGCCGACCGCCTGACGAACGGCAGCAAGTTCTTCGCCGAGTTCGGCACCGAATTCGCAAAGGCCAAGACGCCGGAAGACAAGCTGGCGCTTCTGAAGAGCCGCTTCCCCTTCATCACCAAGACCAATCGTGCGGTCTCGACCGTTCTGCCGAAGGCGCAGAAGGTCGTGTCCGAGACGATCACGAAGACCGCCAAGGAACTGGCTGAGCTTGTTGCCTCGTCCGAACCGGCAGAGGTCACCATCCCTGAAATTACCCGCCGCGTCTCCCGCTTCCGCCAGGTCAGCATCCAGTTGCAGACGGCGGCCGGCGAGAAGATGCGCGAGGCGACCCGCATCTTCGGCGAACTGGACGAGCCGATCATCCGCTCCGAGGCCATCCTCGTCGCCACCCGCAAGCTCGTCAATTCGATCTACTCGATCCAGATCGCGTCCACCCGCTTCCTTGGTGCCACGACGGATGAAAACCGGCAGAAGCTTCTGAACGAACTCTCGATCGTTTCGAGCGACATGGATGCGCTGCGCGGCAGCGCCAGCGGTCTCACTTTCTTCGACTCGATTTCCGAGACGCTGTTGCCGACGCTCGACAAGATGGAGGCCGACAGCGCGGCACTCGTCAAGATCAGCGGCACCCGCACCGATGACTTCGCCGCGGCCGGCGCCTCCATCGACAGCATCTGGAACCTGCTCAGCGATTTTGCCGAGGAACAGAAGACGAGCGCCGGCACGGAGCGCGAGCGGGCAAACCAGGTTTCGCTCTTCGCAACCATCGCCGGCATCGTGATTGCGCTCATTGCCGGCGGCGCGCTGGTGCTGACGCTCAAGGGGCCGATCGGCCAGATCACCGCCGCGATGCGCAAGATCGCCGACGGCCTGCTCGATACCGGAATCTCCGGCGAAGGCCGGCGCGACGAGATCGGCGACATGGCGCGCGCGCTCGGCATCTTCAAGGAAAATGCCCTGTCCAAGATCCGCATCGAGGCCGAGAGCGAGGAGCAGCGCGCCGTCACCGAGGCGGAGCGGCAGCGCAACGATGCCGAGAAGCAGGACATGGACCGGCAGATCGATTTCGCCGTCAATGCGCTTGCAGCCGGTCTCGGCCGCCTTGCCCAGGGCGACCTGTCGCGCCAGATCGACACGCCGTTCACCGGCCGCCTCGAACAGCTTCGCCAGGACTTCAACGTTTCCCTCGTCCGCCTCCAGGACACGCTCGGCCAGATCCGCAACAATGCACTGTCGATCCAGCGCAGCGGCGCCGAGATGCGCCAGTCCGCCGACCAGCTTTCG